>NZ_JAWSTH010000007.1:0-117320 GCF_033542075.1 Conexibacter stalactiti | reverse complement strand
CGCGCTCTGCCGTGCCTGGCCCGAGACGGCGGCCGCGCCGTCCGCCGGGCCGCTGCCCGACGTGCCGGCGCTGCTGCTCGCCGGGGAGGCCGACCTGCGCACGCCGCGCGAGGACGCGGCCGCGGTCGCCGCGCAGCTGCCGCGCGGCCGCCTGCTGGCGGTGCCGCAGGTCGGGCACTCGGTGCTCTCGTGGGCGGACGACGACAGCTGCCAGGGCCGCGCCCTGCGCCGCTTCCTGCGCGGCGCCTCGGTGCGCGACTGCCCGCGGCCGACGGGCAGAACGCAGCTGCCGCCGACGAGACTCGCACCGGCCAGCTTCGACACGCTCGTGCCGGCCGCCGGCCTGCCGCCGAGAGTCGGCCGCACCGTCGCCGCGTTGCGCGAGACCTACGACGATCTCCAGGAGCGCTCGCTCGTCACGGTGATCCAGTTCATGGACAGCGACTGGGACATCGACGACCCGAGACAGCCGACGATCGGCTGGGGCGGGCTGCGCGGCGGCCGCGCGACCTTCGACAGCCGGGTCCACGCGCACGGCTACGAGGTCGTGCCCGGCGTACGCGTCACTGGCATCGGCCGTCAGCTTGCGGAGGACTCCATCGAATACACCTACACGCTGCGCGTCTGGGGCCCCGCGGCCGCGCGCGGGACCGTGCGGGTCGACGCGGAGCGCATCGTCGGCCGCCTCGGTGGCCGGGCCGTGCGCGTGACACTCCCGCGGGCCCGCGCCACGCCGAGCCGCGCGGCCGCGATCGCGGCCGCTGTCGAAACCGCTCGCTAGTGCGCGTGAGCCCCCGCGTAACCGTGCGGGCGCTGCTGAGCAAATCTCCACGCGTCGCCGACCATGTCGGTCAGCGACTTCGTCGGCGCCCAGCCCAGCTCGGCGCGGATCTTGCCGTTGGCGGCGACCAGTCTCGGCGGGTCGCCGGGGCGGCGGCCGGCTTCCACGGCCGGCACGTCGAGCCCGGTCACCGTTCTGACCGCCTCGATCACCTCGCGGACCGAGTAACCGTCACCGCTGCCGAGGTTGAAGATGCGGTGCTCGCTGGGGCGGGCGCCGTCGAGCGCCAGCACGTGTGCGCGCGCGAGGTCCTCGACGTGGATGTAGTCGCGCACGGCGGTGCCGTCCGGCGTCGGGTAGTCGGTGCCGAAGATCTTGACCGCGTCCTGCAGCCCCTGGGCGGCGCGCAGCACGTTCGGGATCAGATGCGTCTCGGGCTCGTGGTCCTCCCCGAGGCAGCCGCTGGCGCCGGCGACGTTGAAGTAGCGCAGCGAGACGGCGCCGAGCCCGTGCGCGCGGCACTCGTCGGAGATCATCCCGTCGACCGCGAGCTTTGACGCGCCGTAGGAGTTGACCGGTCTGGTCGGCGTCAGCTCGTCCATCGGGATCACCTCCGGCTCGCCGTAGACGGCGCAGGTGGAGGAGAAGACGAGCCGCTGGACGCCGGCGGAGCGCAGCGCGTCGAGCAGGTTCAGCGAGCCGACGACGTTGTTGCGGTAGTACAGCTCCGGTCTGGCGACCGACTCCGCCACGAGCGCGTACGCGGCGAAGTGGAGCGCGCCGTCGAAGCCCTCGGCGACGGCGTCGCGCAGCGCGTCGGCCTCGAGCAGGTCGAGCTCGATCAGGCGCGCGCCGTCGGGGACGGCGGCGCGATGGCCGCGCGCGAGGCTGTCGAGCACCACGACCTCGTGGCCGTCCGTGAGCAGCTGCTGAGCGACGATCGATCCGATGTATCCGGCGCCGCCGGTGACGAGAAGCTTCATGCCCGCTTTCTAACAGACGCGCCGCACGCTCCCTCGAGGGTCGCGGGTGGGCGGGGTCGGTTGGGGGTGGTGGGCGGGCTGCGATACCGCACTGGGTAGCATCCGCGGTTCGCGATGACGTCCCGCACCCGCATCCGCCGCGTGCTCGCGCTCGCCGTCGCGCTCCTGCTGCTCGGGAGCGCCGCCGCATCGGCCGACCGCGCGACCTTCGACAGAGTCTCCGACGCGTACGCCAACAACGCCGGCCAGCTCGACGCCTGCACCTTCTCGCAGGCCGACCTGGAGTCGGCGCTGGAGGGAATCCCGCCGGAGTTCGAAGGGGTCGTGCCGCAGCTCAGAGAGGCGATCGAGAGAGGGATCGAGGCGCACAGAGCTGGCGATTGCAGAGGGATCGAGCCGACCGGCGGGGTCACGACGACGCCGGGCACGGCGACGACGCCCGGCACGACGACGCCCGGCACGACGACGCCCGCGACGACGCCCACGACGACGACGGAGACCGGCGCGGTCGCGCCGCCGGTGACGACCCCTTCGGCGACCCCGCCGGCCGCGACTCCGCAGCAGGTCACGACGACGCCGGGCGTGCAGCCGCCGGCGACCAAGCGCGACACGAGATGGCTCGTCGCCGGTGCGATCGTGATCGGCGGGCTGCTGCTGCTGCTTCTGCTGCTGTGGGGCTGGGCGCGGCTGCGCGGCTGGGACTCCCAGTGGGCGGCCCGCGCACGGCACGCCTGGGGCGAGGCCGGCTACCGCGTCACGAGCACGTGGGCCGAGTTCACCGACTGGCTGCGGCTCGGCCGCTGACAGCCGTCCAGCCCGCACGATCTTTTTCACGCACAGAGCGGGGGAAGGGCCGGCTTCCGGCCGACGGGTCGGCTACGGTCCTGGACCAAGCCCAGCACACGCCCTGAGCCCGCTAAAATCTGTGGTTTCCAGGGATTTCGCTTTGCCGTCCGACTCGTTCGAGACGATTACAAACCCCCTTTGACAGGCCGAGCTCGAGGGGCGTTCGCGGAAACAGCGGGGAAACACACAAGGAGCACTCAGGCATGGCACAGGTCTCGCACACCCCCCCGGCAACGACGAATGGCACCCAACCCGGTGAGGCGTTGCGCGTCTCGCGCCGCTTCACGACCCCTGGCGTGCATCCGTTCGACGCGGTCGAGTGGGAGCTGCGCGACGCTCGCATCGGCCACGGCGACAAGATCTCGTTCGAACAGGTCGGCGTGGAGTTCCCGGCGACCTGGTCGCAGAACGCGACCAACATCGTCTCGCAGAAGTACTTCCGCGGCCAGCTCAACACCCCTGCTCGCGAGCGCTCCGTCAGACAGATGATCAGCCGCGTCGCCGGCACGATCGCCGACTGGGGCCGCCAGCGCGGTTACTTCGCCTCCGCCGAGGACGGCGACACGTTCGAGGCCGAGCTGACCCACATCCTGCTCCACCAGCTGGCGGCGTTCAACTCGCCGGTCTGGTTCAACGTCGGCTTCGAGGAGCAGCCGCAGTGCTCGGCCTGCTTCATCCTCAGCGTCGACGACACGATGGACTCGATCCTCGCCTGGAACACCAAGGAAGGCAACATCTTCCGCGGCGGCTCCGGCTCGGGCATCAACCTCTCCAACATCCGCGGCTCGATGGAGCCCCTGAGAAAGGGCGGCACCGCGTCCGGCCCGGTCTCCTTCATGCGCGGCGCCGACTCCTGGGCCGGCACGATCAAGTCGGGCGGCAAGACGCGCCGCGCCGCCAAGATGGTCGTGCTCGACGTCGACCACCCGGACATCCAGGAGTTCGTCTGGTGCAAGGCGAGGGAAGAGGACAAGGCCGAGGCGCTGCGAGACGCCGGCTTCGACATGTCGATCGACGGTGACGGCTTCACCTCGATCCAGTACCAGAACGCGAACAACTCCGTCCGCGTCTCGGACGAGTTCATGCACGCGGTCGAGCACGGCAGAGAGTGGAACCTGCTCGCCCGCACGACCGGCGAGTCGGTCAAGACGGTCGACGCGCGCGAGCTGATGCGCGAGATCGCCGAGGCCGCGTGGCGCTGCGCCGACCCGGGCGTCCAGTACGACACGACGATCAACCAGTGGCACACGAGCCCGGTCTCCGGCCGCATCAACGCGTCGAACCCGTGCTCGGAGTACATGCACGTCGACGACTCGGCCTGCAACCTCGCCTCGCTGAACCTGATGAAGTTCCGCCGCCCGGACGGCTCCTTCGACGTCGCGAGCTTCGAGCACGCCGTCGACGTCGTCTTCCTCGCGCAGGAGATCATCGTCGGCGCCTCCAGCTACCCGACCGAGGGCATCGGCAAGAACGCCAACGCCTTCCGCCAGCTCGGCCTCGGCTACGCCAACCTCGGCGCCTACCTGATGTCGAACGGCCTCCCGTACGACTCCGACGCCGGCCGCGGCATCAGCGCCGCGATCACGGCGCTGATGACCGGCCGCGCCTACCAGCGCTCCGCGGAGATCGCCGGCGCCGTCGGCACCTTCGAGCGCTACGAGGAGAACCGCGAGCCGCACAACGCCGTCATGCGGATGCACCGCGACGCGTCGTACGCGATCCCGGACGCCTCGTGCAAGGACGAGCCGCTGCTGAGCGCCGCACGCCGCGTCTGGGACGACGCCGTCGACCTCGGCGAGCAGAACGGCTACCGCAACGCGCAGGCGACGGTGCTCGCGCCGACCGGCACGATCTCGTTCCTGATGGACTGCGACACGACCGGCGTCGAGCCGGACTTCTCGCTCGTCAAGTTCAAGGAGCTGGTCGGCGGCGGCTCGATGACGATCGTCAACAGAACGATCCCGCTGGCGCTGAGAGAGCTCGGCTACTCCGACGACCAGATCGAGCAGATCGTCGCGTACATCAACGACAAGGGCTCGATCGTCGGCGCGCCCGGCCTCGCGGCCGAGCACCTGCCCGTCTTCGACGTCGCCGTCGGCGAGCGCGCGATCTCGCACATGGGCCACATCAAGATGATGGGCGCGGTCCAGCCGTTCATCTCGGGCGCGATCTCCAAGACGGTCAACCTGCCGCAGACGGCGACCGTCGAGGACATCGCCGACGCTTACATCCAGGCGTGGCGGCTCGGCGTCAAGGCGCTCGCGATCTACCGCGACGGCTCCAAGACGGCACAGGCGCTGCGCACCGACGCGCAGAAGGAAAAGGGCGCCGACGCCGCCGCGGGCGGCTTCACGCAGGCCGACGTCGACAAGGCCGTCGCCGACGCGATCGCCAAGGTCGCCAAGCCCGACGCCGCGCCCGCGCGCAGACGGATGCCGCGCGAGCGCCAGTCGCTGACGCACAAGTTCTCGCTCGCCGGGCACGAGGGCTACATCACGGCCGGGCTCTACCCGGACGGCTCGGTCGGGGAGATCTTCCTGACCGACATCGGCAAGGAGGGCTCGACCCTCCGCGGCATGATGAACTCGTTCGCGACGATGGTCTCGATCGCGCTCCAGTACGGCGTTCCGCTCGAGACGCTCGTGCAGAAGTTCAGCTACATGCGCTTCGAGCCGGAGGGCATGACGACCAATCCGGAGATCCCCTTCGCGAAGTCGATGCCGGACTACATCATGCGCTGGCTCGCCTCCCGCTTCCTCGACGAGGAGATCCAGGAGGAGCTGGGGATCCTGACCCCGGCCGTGCGCGCCCGCAAGACCGCGCAGGACACGGCGATGTCGGTCAACGGCGACACCTCCGGCCCGTCGCTGCCGTCGGCCTCCGCCGCGCCCGCGCCGGCCGCGCCGTCAGCCGGCGCGGGCGCGGTCCAGCCGGCCGCCGCCGCGTTCACCGAGACGCCGCCGGTCGTGCCGGCCCGCATGGGCAACTTCGGCCTCGACCTCGGCCCCGCCTGCGAGCAGTGCGGCGGCATGATGCAGCGCACGGGCTCCTGCTACACCTGCTCCAGCTGCGGCAACAACACCGGCTGCGGCTGATCGCCGGACACATCTGAGTTGTGCGTGAGGGCCGCCCGCAAGGGCGGCCCTCACTGCGTTCTACGCGCGTCGCGCGGGGCGACCTCGCGCCACCCCCGGAGGCGCCTCGGTGGTTTCCACGGACGCCGGTTGCGCGGCTGTCCCCGATGGAGCGGCGGCGGCGCGGGCGTACGGTCTGGACAGATCGAAGAACAGACCACGTGAACGTCCCGGGGGGACACCATGCCTCGCTCCGCACAGCTCTCAGCATCCGCCGCATCCGCCGCCGACAGCAGCCGCCACGCCTCCCGCTCGCGCGGCGGCGCCCGCCCGTCGGCACGTGCCGACAAACCCGCCGCCGCTGCCGTCCGCGAGGCCGGCCGCGAGGTCGCCGCCCGCTACACCTGGGCCGCCGCCCGCATCGCGCTCGGCAGCATCTTCCTGTGGGCCTTCCTCGACAAGTTCTTCGGGCTCGGCCACGAGACCGCGTCGGCCGACTCGGTTCTCAACGGCGGCAACCCGACCAAGGGCTTCCTCGCCAACGCCGTCGGGCCGTTCGACGGCATCTACCACGGGATCGCCGGCAACGTCGTCGTCAACGTCCTCTTCATGGGCGGCCTGCTGGCGCTCGGCGTCGCCCTGATCGGCGGCATCGCGATGCGCTTCGCCGCCGTCGCCGGCGCGCTGATGATGGTGCTGATGTGGAGCGCCTCGCTGCCGCCGGCCAACCACGTCTTCATGGACGACCACCTCGTCTACGCGATCGTGCTCGTCGGCCTCGCGCTCGTCAGCGCCGGCGACACCCTCGGCCTCGGCCGCCGCTGGTCGCAGCTGAAGCTGGTGCAGCGCCTCCCCTGGCTGCGCTGACGCTCCCCAAAAGCCCCAAAGCCCTGTCCCCGCCCCGACGCCCCGGCGACCCCGCCGGGGCGTCGGCACATGCGCTCAGCGAGCAGGGCTCCAGCGCCGGCGCCGCCTGCTCGACCGGCAGCGTCTGACGGTCAGCCGCGCCGGTCAGCGAGCGCCCAGCTCGCGGCGCCGCTGACCGCCGCGACCGTCAGCACCGACGGCCAGGCGCCGATTCTCTTCGCGAGCGGGTGCGAAGCGCCGAAGCCGGCGAGGTAGGTGGCGAGCAGCGCGGTCGCGACGGGCGCGCCGGCGCGGCGCGACCACTCGCGCGTGCACCAGGCACCGGCGACGCCGAGCACGGCGCCGCCGAGCGGCCGGACGCCGGTCTCGCGGGCGACGAGGTAGCCGCCGACGAGCGAGCCGGCGGCGACGGGAGCGGTGGGAAGGGCCATGGGCGCGATCGTATCGCCGTGCGCCGCGCGGCCCGGGCCCTACGGCAGCTGCAGCACGCCGTCGGCGACCTCGCGCGCGACGTCGACGACGCGGCGGCGAGTGGCACGGGCGTGCGTGCGCAGGCGCTCGAACGCGGTCAGCGCGTCGACCCCGTGGCGCTCCATCAGGATCCCCTTCGCGCGCTCGATCACGGCGCGGCGCTCCAGCGCCCCTTCCAGCTGCTCGACCTTCGTCTCCAGCCGCTCCAGCTCTGCGTAGCGGCGCAGCGCCAGCTCGATCGCGCTCTGGACGGCGTCGGGCGTCTCGGGCCGGGCGTAGGCGTCGATGCCGCGGTCGGCGGCGCGCGCGACGAACTCCGGGTCCTCCCTCAACGTCAGCACGATGACGGGGCCGGAGGCGTAGGCGGCGATCTCCTCGATCAGCGCGAGCGCGTGGTCGTCGTCCTCGTGCAGGACGACCATCGAGGCGTCCGGATCCTCGCCGACGACCTTTGCCGCGACCTCCGAGACCTTGATCGCGTACGCGGCGACCGTATGACCGAGATCACGCAACGTGGCGCTGAGACGCTCCAGCGCCGCGCGGTCCTCGTCGGCGACGAGAATTCGCAGCCCGCTGGCCATCATCTGCTCACCATGTCCCGTCATGGCGGGTATCATCCAGGCCACACACCGGCGCTCTGCGCTGGTGCCACTGATGCGCCCCAGACCCCTGGCGCTCGAAGCTGCAGCCGAAGGGGCCGCGACGGTGATCACGAACGACGACGAGCTCGAGAGAGATGGGCGCACGCATCGCAGCTCGGCAGCTTACAGACGGCGTCCTGACGCTGAGCGCCAGCAGATGGTCGAAAAGCACCTCGGCCTCGCTCGGCATCTCGCCCGCCGTTACGCCGACAGCGGGGAGCCGCTCGACGACCTCGTGCAGGTCGCCTCGATCGGCCTGCTGAAGGCGGTCGACCGCTTCGACCCCGAGCGCGGCGTCAACTTCAGCTCCTACGCGGTCCCGACGATCCTCGGCGAGCTGCGCCGCCATTTCCGCGACCGCGGCTGGGCGATCCACGTCCCGCGCGACCTGAAGGAGGCGTCGCTGCGCGTCGACAAGGCGCTCAGAGCGCACGTCGGCAGAGCGCCGACGCCGGCTGAGCTGGCGCGCGCCACCGGCCTCGACGTCGAGGCCGTGCTGGAGGCGCTGGAGGTCTCCGGAGCCCACCGCGCGCTGTCGCTCGACGCGCCCGCGCGCGGCGGCGGCGAGGACGAACAGGCGACGATGGCCGACCGCCTCGGCGGCAACGACGCGGAGCTCGCCCGCGCGCGCGACCGCGCGACGCTGGAGCAGCTGGCGCGCGCGCTCGAACCGCGTGAGAGAGAGATCCTGCGGCTGCGCTTCGAGGAGGACCTGACGCAGTCAGAGATCGGCGAGCGAATCGGCGTCTCGCAGATGCACGTCTCGCGGCTGATCCGCACGGCGCTGATGCGGATGCGGCTGGAGTCGCAGGCGAACCCGACGCGCGGCTGAGCGAGCGGGGCGGGCGCACGCCCGCACCCGCGGCGCGCCCGTCCCCACCGGTCAGACCCTTTTAGAGATGCTTGATGTGACGTTGAGCACGAGTTGGGTGAGGGGGGCGAATATCTCTCGCATGCAAGAGACCGCCATCACGATCGTCGCCGCGCTCGTCATATCGCTCGCGGCGGCCACATACGCGCTCATGATCTGGGCGTCCGCGCACCGCTCCTGAGGCCCGCCGGCCCCCTGTCGCGCCCCGCTATCTTCGAATGCGACGACATTTCGAAGAGGAACGGTGACGACATGGCGAGCAGGGTGACCAAGAGCGACGCCGAGTGGCGCGAGCAGCTCAGCCCGGAGCAGTACACCGTGCTGCGCCAGAAGGGCACGGAGCGGCCCTTCACCGGCGAGTACGTCGACGCGAGACAGGACGGCACCTACCGCTGCGCGGGCTGCGGTGCCGAGCTGTTCGCCTCCGAGACGAAGTACGACTCGGGTTCGGGCTGGCCGAGCTTCCACTCCCCCGCCGACGACGACGCGGTCGCCGTCGAGCGTGACACCAGCCATTTCATGGTGCGCACCGAGGTGGTCTGCAACAGATGCGGCGGCCACCTCGGCCACGTCTTCGACGACGGCCCGGCGCCGACCGGCCTGCGCTACTGCATCAACTCGGCCGCGCTGCAGCTCGACCCCGACGACCAGTAGCCCCGAGGGCGGCCCTTCAAAGGCCGCCCTCTCCTTTTGCTAAAGTAGTTAGCAACGCTAACTAGCCACGCTAACCATCTGCGATGGCCACGCCCGAGACACCACGCACTCCACCTCCGACACCCGACCCCGAACTGGCCAGCCGACTGCGGCTGGTGGTCGTCCGCACAGCGCGACGGCTGCGGCAGGAGTCCGGCGGGGTCGGGCCGGAGCTCTCCCCGACGCTGACGGCGGCGCTCGCGACGATCGACCGCTGCGGCCCGCTGACACCGAGCGCGCTCGCCGAGGCGGAGCGCATCCAGCGCCCGACGGCGACGCGGATCGTCGCGAGACTGGAGCAGCACGGGCTGGTCTCGCGCGCCTCCGACCCCGACGACGGGCGCGTCTCGCTGGTCGAGATCACCCGCGAGGGACGGGCGCTGATGAAGCGGATCCGCTCGCGCAAGAACGAGTACCTCGCCAAGCGGCTGCGCACGCTGACGCCGCAGGAGCGGGAGACGCTGACCGCGGCCGCGGAGCTGCTGGAGCGGCTGCTGGAGGACCCGGCGGCGACGGCGAGTCAGAAGGCCGCCGCGGTGCCGCGGTGAGCAGCGCGCTGCGCCGCTCCTTCAGCTCGCTGCGGATCCCCAACTACCGCCGCTACTTCACCGGCCAGATCGTCTCCGTCAGCGGCACCTGGGTGCAGACGGTCGCCGAGACGTGGCTGGTGCTGCAGCTGACCCACAGCGGCTTCGCCGTCGGCGTCGCCGCCGCGCTGCAGTTCGCGCCGATGCTGCTCGCCGGCGCCTGGGGCGGCGCCGTCGCCGACCGCCTGCCGAAGCGCCGCCTGCTGATCGTCACGCAGGTCGCGATGGCGATCCCGGCGCTGCTGCTGTTCGCGCTCACCGCCGGCGGCGCGATCACGCTGTGGATGCTCTACCTGCTGATCTTCGCGCGCGGCCTCGTGCTGGCGATCGACAACCCGGCGCGGCAGTCGTTCCTGGTCGAGCTGGTCGGCTCCGACGGCGTCCTCAACGCCGTCAGCCTCAACAGCGCGCTGATCAACTCGGCGCGCATCATCGGCCCGGCGATCGCCGGCGTGCTGATCACGACCGTCGGCGTCGCGCCCTGCTTCGCCGTCAACGCCGTCTCCTTCCTCGCGATGATCGTCGCGCTGCGCGGCATGGACCGCTCGGCGCTGCTGCCGGCGCCGGTCGCCGAGCGCGCGCCCGGCCAGGTGCGCAGCGCGCTGCGCTACGTGCGCGCCACGCCGGAGCTGTGGATCCCGCTGGGGCTGACGGCCGTCGTCGGCACCTTCACGTTCAACTTCCAGATCCTGCTGCCGCTGATGGCCTCGTTCACCTTCCATGGCGAGGCCGGCGTCTACGCGACGCTGACGACGGCGATGGGCGTCGGCGCGATCGTCGGCGCGATCGCCAACGGCTCCCGCGCCCGTGTGCGCCCGTCGCTGCTGGTCGCCGCCTCGCTCGCCTTCGGCGCGCTGATGCTGGCGCTGTCGGCGGCGCCGAGCGAAGTGCTGGCGGCGATCGTGCTGGTCCCGGTCGGCGCCGCCAGCGTCGCCTTCTCGGCGAGCGTCAACTCGGCGCTCCAGCTCGCCGTCGCGCCCGCGATGCGCGGGCGCGTGATGGCGCTCTACTCGGTCGTCTTCCTCGGCTCGACGCCGATCGGCGCGCCGCTGATGGGCTGGCTGGCGAACGCGGCCGGACCGCGCGCCGCGTTCGCGCTCGGCGGCGTCGTCGCGCTGGCGGCCGGCCTCGGCGCCCGCGCCGCCTTCGCGCGCAACGGCATCGAGGCGCGGACGCCGATAACGCGCGTCGGCGGCGTCACCGCCTGAGTCAGCTCCACCACCCGGGCAGGATCTCGCCATCGCCCTCGTGACGGGCGCCGACGGCGAGCAGCTCCATGCCGTCGTCGCCGGCCTCGAAGCAGCGCGCGACCGGAGGCGCGACGCGCAGCGCGTCGTGCGCGACCAGCTCGCGCACCTCCTCGTCGAGCTTCACGCGGCCGCTGCCGGAGAGCACGACGTAGACCTCCTCAGCCTGCTCGTGCCGGTGGCCGAACGACTGCCGTCTGCCCGGCCGCAGTCGGTGGAAGCTGACGCCGGTGCGCTGCGCCTCGAGGTCGCCGGTGGCGAAGCGGGCCTCGCCCATCTCGCCGAAGCCGTGCGCTGCCGCGCTGTCCTCGACGGACTCCAGATTGACGTGGGTGTAGGTCGTTTCGGGGCTCATGCTGTCACCGTACGGGTCCCCGGCGTCCAGGTCTTGGAAGAACGCGACAACGAACCCGCTACGTTGGGCTTTATCCCTTACGTAGCCCTGCCTGACAGAATTCTCACGTAGATGCCCGCCGATCCGTCAGATCGCCGCCAGGTCGGCGATCGCCTCCCCACCGAGCGCACCCCGCCGAGCGACCCCAGAACGCCGCCGCGCCCGCCCGGCTGGAGAGTGACGCCGGCGCCCGACGGACGCGGCACACAGCAGAGAGCCAGAGGGGGCGGCTACAGAGGTCCCCGCATGCCCGGCGGGCGCTGGGGGATCCTCGCCTTCGTCGTCGTGCTGCTCGGCCTCAACTGGTGGATCTCCTCGCGCGCGCTGTCGCCGGGCGAGCGGGTGCAGGTGCCGTACAACCCGCAGTTCCTGCAAGAGGTCAGAGACGGCAACGTCAGAGAGATCTCCTCGACCGGCGCCTCGATTCAGGGTGACTTCAAGAGAGACGTCACCTACCCCGCCAGAGACGACAAGGACTCCGTCACCTCGACGAAGTTCTCGACCGAGGTGCCGGCGTTCGCGAACACCGACGCGCTGTCGGACCTGCTGGAGGAGAACGACGTCGTCATCAACGCCAAGCCGCCGGACTCGGGGCCGTCGCTGTTCGTCTCGATCCTGCTCGGCTTCGGCCCGGTGCTGCTGATCATCCTGCTGTTCGTGATGCTGTCGCGGCGGATGGCCGGCGCCGGCGGGGGGATGATGTCGTTCGGGCGCTCCAGAGCGCGCCGCGCCGAGGACGGCGACGTGCGCGTCACCTTCAGAGACGTCGCCGGCATCGACGAGGCCGAGAACGAGCTGCACGAGATCGTCGACTTCCTCAAGAACCCGCAGAAGTACCAGAGACTGGGCGGCAAGATCCCGAAGGGCGTGCTGCTGAGCGGCCAGCCCGGCACCGGCAAGACGCTGTTGGCGCGCGCCGTCGCCGGTGAGGCCGGCGTGCCGTTCTTCTCGATGTCGGCGTCGGAGTTCGTCGAGATGATCGTCGGCGTCGGCGCATCCCGCGTGCGAGACCTCTTCAGACAGGCGAAGGAAGCGGCGCCCGCGATCATCTTCATCGACGAGCTCGACGCGATCGGCCGCGCGCGCGGCGGCGGCCGCGGCTCCTTCGGCGGCAACGACGAGCGCGAGCAGACGCTCAACCAGATCCTCACCGAGATGGACGGCTTCGAGCCGTCGACCGCCGTGATCGTGATCGCGGCGACCAACCGGCCCGAGATCCTCGACCAGGCGCTGCTGCGCCCCGGCCGCTTCGACCGCCGCGTCACCGTCGCCGCACCGGACCGCGTCGGCCGCCTGAAGATCCTCAAGGTGCACACGCGCTCGGTCCCGCTCGCCGACGACATCGACCTCGACGCGATCGCCTCGACGACCCCCGGCATGGTCGGCGCCGACCTCGCCAACCTCGTCAACGAGGGCGCGCTGCTGGCCGCCCGCCGCGGCCACACGACCGTCAACGGCGCCGACTTCGCCGACGCGCTGGAGAAGGTCGTGCTCGGCGCCGAGCGCAAGGTGATGATGAGCGACGACGACCGTCGCCGCACCGCCTACCACGAGGCCGGCCACGCCGTCGTCGGCATGCTCACCGCCGGCGCCGACCCGGTCCGCAAGGTCTCGATCATCCCGCGCGGCCAGGCGCTCGGCGTCACCTTCTCCTCGCCCGACGCCGACAAGTACAACTACGACGAGCGCTACCTCGTCGGCAAGATCAAGGTCGCGCTCGGCGGGCGCGTCGCCGAGGAGGTCGTCTTCGGCGACCTCACGACCGGCGCCGAGTCCGACATCCAGCAGCTGACCGGGATCGCGCGCCAGATGGTCGGCCGCTGGGGCATGAGCCCCGCGATCGGCCCGATCGCCGTGCTCGCCTCCGAGGGCAACGGGATGCTGCTGCCGGGCGTCCAGGAGACGTCGGAGTCGACGCAGCGCCTGGTCGACGAGGAGGTGCGGCGGATCGTCGACGGCGCCCACGCCGACGTCACGCGGCTGCTGCGCGAGTACCGCGCCAACCTCGACTCGCTCGTCGCCGAGCTGCTCGAGCGCGAGACGCTCGACGAGGCCGACGCCTACAGAGCGGCCGGCCTCTCCGACAGACGGCCCGAGCGCAGAGAGCTGCCGCCGGGCGAGAGAGTCCTCAGAGACGCCTCGGCCTCCAACGGCAACGGCCTGCCGGAGAACCTCGAGCGGCCGGAGCTGCCGTCGTGATCGACGCCCGCCCCGGCGAGCTGACGGGGGAGCAGGGCCAGGTGACCTACGAGCTGGCCGCGTACAGCACGCGCGTCTGGGCCTTCCTGATCGACCTGCTGCCGTTCGTCGCGCTCGGCCTGCTGATCGCGATCGGCGTCTCGGTCGGCGAGGGCAGCACCGACAGCGACGATGCGAGAGAGCTGACGAGAACGCTCGCGCTCGCGCTCGGGATCCCGCTGACGCTGCTGTACGCGCCGCTGCTGCTGATCCGCAGAGGGGCGCGCAACGGACAGACGCTCGGCAAGCAGGCGATGAGAATCCGCGTCGTGCGCGAGAGCGGCGAACCGGTCACGCTCGGCAACGCGCTGATGCGCGAGGTCGTCGGTCGTCAGCTGCTGATCGCCTTCACCTACGGCGTCTACGCCGTCATCGACTACGCGTGGCCGCTGTGGGACAGATCGAGACAGGCGCTGCACGACAAGGTCGCGCAGACGCGCGTCGTGCTGGCGGAGCCGGTCCGCAACAGCGCGGCCGGCACCTTCACGACCGGCCTCGACGCGCACGCGCCTCAGCCGCCGCTGGAGCCCGTCGAGCCGGCCGAGCCCGCTCAGCCGGCGACCGGCTCGACCGCACCGCCGCCCGCGCCGGCCGACGACGCTCCCGTGCGCGACGGCTGGCTGCCGCCGCGCGCCTCCTCCTGAGCGCCGCCGGCCGCGGTCGCGGGCCCGCCGGCCGCCGGCCCGTCGGGGCCGGCGCGCAGGTAGGTCGTGAGGAAGACGAGCGCGACGACGCCGATGAACAGCAGCGTCGGACCGGAGTCGTTGAAGAGCGAGCCGGAGATCGACGCGCCGAGGCCGCCGAGCAGCGCCGCGCGCCAGACCGGGTCGGTCTCGACGCCGCCGTAGATCCGCCTGCGGTGCTTGACGGCGTAGGTGACCGCGAGCACGCACAGCAGCACCAGCAGCGGGCCGTAGCCGCTGCGGAGGATGTTCCACGCCAGCTCGTAGCGGCGTTGGAAGGTGTCGACCTGGTCTGACAGCGAGCCGTTCAGGACCGTGCGCGTGAAGTGGCCGTCGCCGCTGGTGACGAGATCGACGGCGGCCAGCGCCGCGAGGCCGGCGACCGGCGTCAGCAGCGCGAGCCCCAGCGCCTTGCGCGTGATCCCGCCGGGCAGCATCAACAGCGTCGCGACGGCCGCGCCGCCCGCGACGGTGAAGATCCCGCCGACGTCGGCGCCGAGCCGGCCGGAGCCCATCACGAGCGCCAGCACGCAGCCGCCGAGCGCGAACGCGAGCGCGCCGCCGCGCGTCCGCTCGCGCCGCCGCAGCCAGGCGGCGATCGCGATCAGCAGCATCACCGTCAGGACGATCTCCAGCTCGTTGCCGAGGCCGTAGAAGCGCGAGCCCGAGCGCGGGCTGGGACCGAGCAGCGAGCGGATGATGAGGTGCGAGTGGTTGGCGAGGTCGACCGCGTAGGCGATCAGGCCGACGGTGCACGGGATCGCGGGGCCGCGCGGCCAGCGCACGAAGCGGTCGGTCAGCAGCGCGAGCGCGAACGAGCCGCCGGCGATCGTGAACAGCTCCGCCTGGCGCGAGGGCGCCAGCGCCGCCGCCGCCAGCACCATCGTCGGCAGCCACATCATCGCCAGCCCGCCGAGCCGCAGCGCGAAGCGGACGCCGCTGCGGTCGCGCACGATCCCGGCGAGCAGGACGATCGCCAGCCATGCGAAGAGGAAGGTCTGCAGCGCCGGCATGCGGCGCGCGGCGATCACGCTGAGACGCTCGTCGAGCGCGTTGATCGCGGCCGCGTCGCGCTCGCCGGAGAGGCGGATCGGCTGGCCGCGGACGCCGTCGGGGACCGCGACGCCGAGGTGGTCGAGGATCGTCGGCAGCAGGTCGATTCCGGCCGCGACGCCGTCGAGGTGGGTCGTCGCGGAGGTGAAGCTGCCGCCGGAGCCGTTTCTGAGGCCGATGATGCCGGTCCACAGCAGCTGCGGGCCGCGGAACGGCGGCGGCGCCTGCTCGGCGATCAGCAGCTCGTCCGGGGCGCGCTCGGCGATCAGCTTGTCGAGCTCCCCGTCGCCGACGTTGCCGGGCGGCAGCAGCGTCACGACGAAGCGGTGCGATCTCAGCATCTCGCGCGTGCGCGCCGCGACCGTCAGCGGCGTCCCGATCGAGACCGACGGGATCGCGCCGTCTCTGTCGGCGGCCGCGACCGCCTCGAGGTTGGGGTTCTCGGTGATCCCGACGAAGCCGACGCCGCCCGGGATCGAGCTGGCGAGCAGGCCGGGCGTGATGTCGGCCGGCGCCGTCTCGGCGCGCTGCACCGCCGCCAGCCAGTTGACGATCAGGCCGCTGTCCTCGTCGCCGCGGATGAAGCGCAGGTCGGGCGGGTCCTTCGGCGTGTAGGTGCTCTTCGACGTGCGTGTGCCGGCCGTGATGTCGAGCAGCGCCTGCGTCTGGCTGTAGCCCGACTGGGTCGCGCTGAGCGCGCCGAGCGCCAGCTGCGGATGGCCGGCGAGGTAGCCGAGCACCTCCGGCAGGCCGGCGGCGTCGGCCGGCGGGTCGCTGTCGGGCAGCGGCTCGACGCCGGCGGGGGTGTCGGGCGAGAGCGGCATCAGCGCCAGCACCGCGCTCGACTCCGCGCCGGCGCGAGCCGGCAGCGCGGCGGCGAGGCACGCGATGCTGGCGACGACGGTCAGGAGCAGGAGCGCGCGCAGGCGGAGACGGCTCGCGCGGGCGGGGGACTGCATCGTCAGAAAGGGTAATGGTCGTCGGTCGGCGGCAGCCGCAGCGTGAAGGTGGCGCCGTGCGCGGCGGGCCCTGAGGGACCGTCGCCGTCGCGTGCGGCCACGTCCTCCTCCAGCACCAGCGACCCGCCCATCCGCTCGGCCAGCTCGCGGCCGATCGCGAGGCCGAGCCCGAAGCCGGCGCCGGCGACGCCGCTGCCGCGGGCGAAGCGCTGGAAGACCTGTTCGCGCTCGTGCGCGGGCACGCCGGGGCCGGCGTCGCTGACGCTCAGCTCGGCGGCGCCGCCGTCGGGCGCCGGCGGCCGCACGCGCACGTGCACCGGCTCGCCGGGCGGGCTGGCGCGGACGGCGTTGTCGAAGAGGATCCGCAGGATCTGCGCGACGGCGCCCGGGTCGCCGCTCGCCCACACCGGCTCGCCGGGCTCGTCGAGCTGTGGGACGGTCCGCCCCTCGCCGGTCGGAGCGCCCAGCTCGAACTCGGCGATCACGGCGCGCGACAGCTCGTTCAGCTCGACCGGCTCGCTGCGCAGCGCGACCTCGGCGTCGATCCGGCTGAGGTCGAGCAGGTCGGCGGCGAGGCGGCCGAGCCGGCGTGCCTGCGCCAGCGCCCGCGCGACCTGCTCGCGCGCCTGCTCGGAGCTGACCTCGCCGTGCTCCAGCTCCTCGTCGAGCAGCTCCAGCATCCCGCGCAGCGAGGCGACCGGCGTGCGCAGCTCGTGCGAGGCGGTCGCGACGAAGGCGCGCCGCGCCTCCTCCTGCTGGTGCAGCCGCTCCTGCATCCGCGCGAAGGCGCGCGTGAGGTCGCCAACCTCGTCGCGGTTGCGATCGGCCGGCACCTCCTCGACGGGGCCATGCTCGGCCAGCCGCACGGTCGCGTCACGCAGGCGGCGCAGCCGCCGCACGAGCGTCGCGGCGAAGCCGAGCCCCAGCAGCAGCGCGATCACGAGCCCGCTCAGCGCGGCGGTCAGGAAGGCGCGCCGCACGACCGCGACCGCGTCGCGGATCTCGCTGACCTGCTTGCGCGCCGCCAGCACGTAGCGCTGGCCGTCGATCCGCACCGGCAGCGCGACGCGCACGACCTCGTCGCCCTCGAAGGTGCCGGCGCTGCCGATCACTCTGCCCTGCTCCAGCGCCTTCGCGACGTCGTCGAACGGGTCGGCGGCGGCGGTCGCGGCGTCGGTCGTGCTGAGCCGCAGCGCGTGCGCGGCATCGAGCACGTAGACCTCGGAGGCGCCGCTGGTGCGGGTCAGCGCGAGGCCGATCTGCTGGAGCGCGTTCGATCTGATCGCCAGCTGCCGGGTGCTGAGCGCGGCGAAGGCGTCTCTGGTCTCGTGCGCCTTCTGCACGAGCGCGTCCAGCTCGGCCTTCTCCAGCCGCCGTTCGAGCGGTCCCAGCAACCCCATCGCGGCGACCGCGAGCGTCACCGCCGCGGTCAGCACGAGCGCGCCGACGATGCGCCCGCGGAGGCCCAGCGCACCGATGTTCACGAGCTCCGCGACCTCCTGGTCAGCCGGCCTGCAGCCGGTAGCCCGCGCCGCGCACGGTGACGATGTGGCGCGGGTGGTCGGGCTCCGGTTCGAGCTTCTCGCGCAGGTGGCGCACGTGCACGTCGATCGCGCGCGGGTCGCGGTAGGCGCTGTCGCCCCAGATCGCGCGCAGCAGCTCCTGGCGGTTGCGCAGCCGGCCGGGATCGGCCATCAGCGCGTCGAGCAGCTCGAACTCGGAGAAGGTGACGTGCACGGGATCGCCGTTCATGCGCACCTCGCGGCGCGCTTTGTCGAGCTGGATCGGCCCGACCGTGACGACGTCGGCGGCGCCGCCGCCGGCGGCCGGCGGCTGCGCGCGGGCGCGGCGCAGGACGGCGCGGATGCGGCTGCGCAGCTCCGCCAGCCCGAACGGCTTGGTGACGTAGTCGTCGGCGCCGGCCTCCAGCCCGAGCACCGCGTCGGCCTCGCTGTCGAGCGCCGTCAGCATGATGATCGGCACGACGTTGTGCCGCGCGCGCAGCGTGCGGCAGACCTC
The DNA here is from genome assembly GCF_033542075.1 of Conexibacter stalactiti. Lineage (NCBI taxonomy): Bacteria > Bacillati > Actinomycetota > Thermoleophilia > Solirubrobacterales > Conexibacteraceae > Conexibacter > Conexibacter stalactiti. Next base: position 98,913 of record NZ_JAWSTH010000007.1, on the reverse strand, counting down.
GTACCCGTCCGGTCCCGGTCCGAGCGCGACGTCGAGCAGCACGACGTCGAACGGCTCGTTGGAGGCGCGCTCGATCGCGGCGCGGCCGTCGGAAACGGCCTGCACGCGATGGCCTTCGCGCGAGAACGAGCGCATCAGCAGGTCGCGCAGATCTGACTCGTCGTCGACGACGAGGATCGTCAGCGACGTGTCGGGGCCGTCGTGCCACGGCGCCGACCCGTTGCCTGTGCCGGGCGGTGTCTCCTGCATCGGTCTGTCGATGCTAGATGATCGCGCGCGTGCGGTCGCGGGCACGCCATGTTCCGCTGATTGATCGACTATTGTCGGCGCCTTCATGCGCGCACTTCTCAGAAGAATCCAAGGAATCGAGCCCAAGCTCGAAGTCGGGGATCTGTTCCCGCCGCTCGAGAGCGAGCTCGTCGGCTATGAGCACCTGTTCGCGGGCAAGGTTCTCAACGCCGGTGCCGGGCATCGCGACATCTCGCACGTGATCCCCGGCACGCTCACCAACCAGGACATCGAGACCGGGCTGCACAACGAGAACATCCACGTCTTCTCGCCGCTGCACGAGATCCCGTTCGACGACGGTCACTTCGACGCGATCATCTGCAACGCGGTGCTGGAGCACGTCGAGAACCCGCACGAGGTCGTCGCGGAGTTCCACCGCGTCCTGCGCCCCGGCGGCGTGCTCTACCTCTGCGTGCCGTTCATGCAGCCCGAGCACCTCGACCCGACCGACTTCCAGCGCTACACCAGCGACGGCCTCGCGACGCTCGCGCGCGTCCACGGCTTCGAGGTCAGAGAGGTCACCGGCGTCCACTCCGTCTACTCGACGCTCGGCTGGATCTTCATCGAGTGGCTGCGCCCGTTCCCCGGTTGGAAGGGCCGGCTGCTGCGCTGGCTGACCTACCCGGTGATCAAGCGCAAGGCGCTCACCAGCACCAACCACGTGCACTCGCTCGCCTCGTCGTACCGCATGGTCGCGGTCCGGCAGAAGTGATCTAGCGCGACCGCCACGTCCGCGGTCGCCACCAGCGGCGCCGGCGGCGTTCGATCACCTCGCGGGTCTGCCCCGCGCACATCTCGATCGACGCGTTGCCGGCGTGCTCGGCCTCGATCGCGGCGACCAGCTCCAGGGCGGTCTTGGCGCCGCCCTCGCGCGATGGCGCTCTCGCGCGGGCCCGACGGGGCGCGTTGCCGCTAGCGCAGCGCGTTCGGCGGCACGGGCGCGGCGATCGACTCAGCGCCGATCAGCGTGTGGCGGCCGTTCGCCTCGTCGTCGCCGCTGCGCGGGACGGGAACCCCGACGCGACCGGCCGCGCCGACGGCCCACAGCAGCGATATCCAGGTGATCGTCGCGAGCGTGACGTGGACCCAGACGAAGTCGGCCGGCAGCTTGAGCGCGTACTGGACGCTGCCGACGAGCCCCTGCGCGGCCATCAGCACGCCGCTCAGCGTCAGCGCCTCGACGAGCTGGGCGTTGGTCGTCAGCCGCCGTGCCATGAACCAGGCGGTGATCACCGAGAGGCCGAGCACGGTCGCGGTCACGCCGTGGCGGTGGATCAGCCAGACGAGCGTCTCGGCGCCCTTGAAGTCGAGCCGGTGGACCAGCTCGCCGTCGTTGTCGCCCGGGTGCGGGCCGGCGGCCGTCGCGAGCGAACCCAGCGCGATCACGACGGCGCCGAGCACGGCGGCGGCGCGGACGAGGTAGACGGTCCAGCGGTCCTCGGTGCGCGGCCGTTCGGCATCGTCCTCGTAGCGCGCCCGCCAGATCAGCCAGACGACGGCGATCAGGATCACCATCGAGAGCAGGAAGTGGGCCATCACGAAGCCGGGCGCGAGGTGGTTCTTGACCGTGAAGCCGCCGAGGACTCCCTGCGCCAGGCAGCCGAGTGGCAGCAGCCCCGAGATCAGGAAGAGGTCGCGGCGGAACGGCCGGCGGCGCCAGGCGGCGAACCAGACGAACAGCGAGATGAAGCCGATCGCGGCCGAGAAGAGGCGGTTGCCGTACTCGACGAAGGTGTTGAAGCCGAGCGGCGGGACCGCTCTGCCGTGGCACTGCGGCCAGTCCGGGCAGCCGAGGCCGGAGCCGGTCAGCCGCACCGCCGCGCCGGTCAGCACGACGGCGGTGAGGAAGAAGAGCGCGACCCAGGTGAGCTTGCGGTAGCGCTCAGCCGTGAAGGTGGGCAGACGGTCCGACACGACCCCTAAGGATGACGCACCGCGCGGATCGGCGCGATGACGGTCGTGGAGCGAGCGCCGCCCGCCCCCGGCGGCCTTCTCGGTACCTTTCATGCGTGATGTCGCCGAAACGAGCAGTCGCGGCCGTCGCGGTGGACAACGTCTCCAAGACGTTCCGCGTGCCGACAGAGCGCGTCCATACGCTCAAGGAGACCGCCCTCCACCCCTTCCGCCGCTCGACGTACGACGAGTTCGTCGCGCTCAAGGACATCTCGTTCGACGTCGGGCACGGCGAGTTCCTCGGGATCGTCGGCCGCAACGGCTCGGGCAAGAGCACGCTGCTGAAGTGCATGGCCGGCATCTACCGCGTCGACACGGGTGGGATCTACGTCGACGGCCGCCTGTCGGCCTTCATCGAGCTGGGCGTCGGCTTCAACCCCGACCTGCCGGCGCGCGACAACGTGCTGATCAACGGCACGATGCTCGGCCTCTCTCCGCGCGAAGCGCGCCGCCGCTACGACAGCGTGATCGACTTCGCCGAGCTGCGCGAGTTCGAGCACCTGAAGGTCAAGAACTACTCCTCGGGCATGCTCGTGCGGCTCGCCTTCGCCGTGATGATCCACGTCGACGCGGAGATCCTGCTCGTCGACGAGGTGCTGGCGGTCGGCGACGCCGCCTTCCAGCAGAAGTGCTTCGACGAGTTCTACCGGCTGCGCGACGAGAACCGCACGGTGATCCTCGTGACGCACGACATGGGCGCCGTCGAGCGCTTCTGCGACAGCGCGGTGCTGTTCGAGAAGGGCGACATGGTCAGCCAGGGCGACTCGCACCGGATCGGCGTCGAGTACCTCGAGCTGAACTTCGGCCGCGCGCCCGCGATCGTCGCCGCGGAGGCGGCCGACGGCAGCGACGCGCAGCGCTCCGGGATCGGCGGCGCCGAGATCGTCGAGGCGTGGTTCGAGGACCAGCACGGCGCGAGAGCGTCGAACCTGGAGCTGGAGCGCGACTGCAGATTCGCCGCGCGCATCCGCTTCACCGCGGCGGTCGACCACCCCGTCTTCGGCGTGACGCTGGAGAACGCCGCCCACGACAACGTCTTCACCGCCTCGACGCAGTGGCAGGAAGCCGAGACCGGCCACTTCGCCGCCGGTGAGGAGGCGGTCTTCCGCGTGCAGTTCACCAACGTGCTCGCGCCCGGCCGCTACGACGCGACGCCGTCGGTCTCCCAGCGCGGCAGCGGCACGGCCGTGATGGACCGTCGCGAGCGCTTCATCTCGACGGTCGTCTCCGGCACCCACGCCTCCGGCGCCCTGCTGGAGCTGCCCTACGCCTCCGCCGTCGAGCGCAGCGCGGCGCAGCCGGCCGCCGAGGTCGAGTCATGAGCGTCGAGACCCCGGCGACGCCGGAGCCGATCGCCGCGCGTGAGCCGCTGGAGCGCGGCGCGAAGATCCCCGGCCCGGTCGCGATAGGCGTCGACGCGAAGCGCTTCTTCAACCTCACGCGCACGCTCGCGGTGACCGAGTTCAAGCTGCGCTTCTTCGGCTCCGCGCTCGGCTATCTGTGGCAGCTGATGCGGCCGCTGCTGCTGTTCGGCGTCCTCTACGTCGTCTTCACGCAGGTGCTCAAGTTCGAGAGCGACTCGGAGTTCTATCCCGTCGCGCTGCTCAGCGGCGTCGTCATCTTCACCTTCCTGTCGGAGTGCACGACGACCGCCGTCACGAGCCTCGTCGACCGCGAGCCGCTCGTCCGCAAGGTGCAGTTCCCGCGCCTGGTGATCCCGCTGTCGGTCGTCGCAACCGGCCTGATGAACCTGGCGCTGAACACCGTCGTGGTCGTCGTCTTCCTGCTGATCTCCGGCGGCAGCGTGCTGCTGACGTGGCTGGAGATCCCCATCATCCTGGTGCTGCTGGCGCTCTTCTCCGCCGCGATCTCGACGCTGCTGTCCGCCCTGTACGTGCGCTACCGCGACGTCAGACCGGTGTGGGACGTGCTGCTGCAGATGATGTTCTACGGGACGCCGATCTTCTACACGATCGACGTCATCAACAACACGACGATCGAGCGCCTGATGCTGGTCAACCCGCTCGCGGCGCTGATCCAGCAGTTCCGTCACGCGGTGATCGACCACAGCCATCCCAGCATCGTCGAGGCCGGCGGCGGCTGGCTGTTCGTGCTCGCGCCGGCCGGTGTCCTGACCCTGCTGGTCGTCGTCGGCTACCGCTACTTCAACCGCGAAGCGCCGCGGATCGCGGAAGACCTCTGAGCAGCGCGTTGCGGTCGCTTCGTCGTCTGCTCGGCAACCGCGGCGGACAGGCCTCCGGCCCGCTCTGCGAGGTCCACGTCCCGCTGTCGCCCACACCGGGGTTCTTCGCGCAGCTGCAGCTGCTGGCAGCGTCGTTGCGGACGTACGGCGGCGCCCTCGCCGACGCCCGCATCGTCGTGACGGTCAGCCGCGACTGCGAGCCCTACGACCTCGACGCGCACCTGCCGTGGGCGCGCCGCTACGGGATCGAGTGGCGCTGGATGGACGAGCAGCAGTTCGCGCGGACGGGCATCTTCGGCACCGCCGTGCAGCGCTTCACCTACGACTTCGAGGCGCCGTTCGTCGTGCTGCTCGATGCCGACACCTTCTGCACCGGCCCGCTCGACGAGCTGCTCGAACTGGGTGACAGAGCGCTCGCCGGCCTCGTGGCGCACGTCTCGCCGGCTTGGGCGGGCACCCCCGCCTACACCGGCGCGATCACCGACGACGCGCGCTTCTGGGATGGCTTGTACGCGAGCGCGGGGCTCGGAACGCCCCCGCTCGCCTGTCGCCACACCGGCTGGAGCGTCATGGACGGCGATCCGGCGCGCCGCGACTGCCCGCCGTACTTCAACCTCGGCGTGCTCGCCGGCACCCGCGACGTCGTCGCCCGTCTCGGGTCGCGGATCTACGCCGAGATGGCGGAGGTCGACCGCTACGTCGACAGCGTCTTCCGCTGTCAGCTCGCCGTCACGCTTGCGCTCAGCCGCACGGGGGTCGCGTGGCGCGAGCTGCCGCCGCGGCTGAACTACCCCAACGACGAGCGCTTCGCCGCCGCCTACCCCGGCGATGCCGCCGACGTGCGGATTCTCCACTACCTGCGCGGCGACGAGATCGATCGAGGGTCGCTCGCGACCAGCCGCGCGCAGCTCGACGCGTTCCTCGCCCGCACGGACCTCTCACCCTCCAACGAGCTGCTGCGCAGCCGCATCGCCGCGCTCGCCGACCAGCTCTCGATCGATGCCTGACGGACGCCCGCGCTTTCCCTTCGCGCGGCCGGATCTGCCGCCGCCGGCCGCGTGGCTCGACGACCTGCAGCTCTCCTACGAGCAGCGCTGGTTCTCCAACGGCGGACCGCTCGTGCGACGGCTCGAGGGCGAGCTGGCGCGACGCGACCCCGCGGGCGGCCGCGACGCGGTCGTCGTCGCCAGCGCGACCGCCGGGCTCGTGGCGACGTTGATCGCGCTCGGCCTCGACGGGCCGGTCGCGCTGCCGGCCTTCACCTTCCCCGCCTCCGCGCACGCGGTCGCGATGGCGGGCTGCACGCCGGTGCTCTGCGACGTCGACCCGCTGACGTGGGAGCTGTCGCCCGCGGCGGCCGCGCACGCGGTGCGCGAGCACGGCTGCGTCGCGATCATGCACGTGCGCGCCTTCGGCCTCTGCCGCGACCTGGCCGCGATCGAGCGTGTCGCCGACGCCGCCGGCGTCCCGCTGGTGGTCGACAGCGCCGCGGCCTACGGGGGCGCGACCGCCGGCAGGGAGCCGCTCGGCCGCGCCGGCATCGCCGAGGTCTTCTCGGCCCATGCGACGAAGGTCTTCGCCGCCGGCGAGGGAGGCTTCGTGCTCGCCGCGCCGGAGCTGGCAGCCGCCGTCCGGCGGGCGGGCAACTTCGCGCTGGACGGGCTCGAGGTGACCGGGCGCGGGCTGAACGCGAAGCTGAGCGAGCTGAGCGCGGCCGTGATGCTGGCCGCGCTGGAGCAGCTCGACGACGTCGTCGAGCGACGGCGCGCGACGGCCGCCGCGCTGCTCGCCGCCGCGCGCGCGTCCGGACTCCCGTTCACGCTCCCCGACGGGATCGGCCAGCCGCCGTGGCAGGGTCTGCCGCTGCTGCTGCCGAGCGCCGCGGCGCGCGACGGCGCGCTGAGCGAGCTGCGGCGTGCCGGTGTCGAGGCGCGCCCGTACTACGCCCCGGGCCTCCAGCGCACGCGCGCCTTCGCCCGCTGCGCCGACGAGGCGCTGCCGGTCACCGACGAGCTGTCGGAGCGGATGCTCTGCCTGCCGGTGTACTCGCGGCTGGAGCCCGGCGAGCTGGAGCTGCTCGCGGGGCTGCTGACCGCCGCGCTGACGACGACCAAGGAGGAGCATGGCCTTTCTCGACGCTGAGGGCCTGCGGGCGCTCGGGCTCGCCGCCATCGGCGAGGACGTCCGCATCGACGCCGACGCCCGCCTGATCGGCGCGCAGCGGATCACGATCGGCTCGCACGTGCGGATCGACGCCTTCGCGGTGATCAGCGCCGGCGAGGATGGGATCGCGATCGGCGACCACGTCCACGTCGCCGCGCACTGCTTCGTCGCCGGCGCGGCGCGGATCGTGCTCGACGACTGGGCGGGCATCTCCGGGCGCACCTCGGTCTACTCGTCGACCGACGACTTCTCAGGGCGCAGCCTGACCGGGCCGACCGTCCCCGACGACCTGCGCGACGTCGACAGCCGGCCGGTGCGGGTCGGGCGCCACGTGATCGTCGGCGCCGGCACCGTGATCCTCCCCGGCGTCACGATCGGCGACGGCGCCGGCGTCGGCGCGCAGAGCCTGGTGCGCCGTGACGTTGAGCCGTTCACGATCGTCGTCGGCAGCCCGGCGCGACCGGTCGGAACGCGCGACCGCAGGCTGCTGGAGCTGGAGCGGATCGCCGACGCGCGCTGAGCGCCGCGCGCGCTCAGGCGGACGCGGTCGCGACCGGTGCCGGGCGGCGTCTCTGCAGGCGCCCGCGCACGATGCCGATCAGCGAGAGCAGCCCGACCGCTCCGCCCGCCGCGACGAGGCCGGCCGACGGGATCATGTAGCGGCCGATGTAGATGATCGAGAGGCTCGACAGCACGAACGTCGCGAGCCCGCCGATCCCGAGCACGAACGCGGCGATGCGGTTGCGCCGCGGGCCGACCAGCAACCCGGCGAAGATCAGCAGCGTCGAGATCGTCAGCGCTGTCGCGCCGAAGCGGATCTTGCGCTGGTAGTCGTGCAGGATCCCCAGCAGGTCCTGGTCGCGCGTCACCGTGAAGTGGTTGAAGAACGACTGCATGCCTCTCTCGGTCGCCTTCTCGCCGACGGCGTTGATCGGGCCGGTCCAGTCGAGCTGGCCGTCGAGGTCGGTGCCCTTGCCGGGCGCCCATCTGTAGCTGCCGGGGAAGAAGTAGGCCCAGATGTCTGGCCAGACGTTCTCGATGTACGTCTTCGGCTGATGCAGCACGACCGCCTGCGCCCACTCGTTGAGGAGGTCGTCGCCGGCGCCCTGCTGGACGCCGATCCCGCCCTCGTATCTTCTGTTGACCGGCGAGGCGGGGTCGTAGAGGTACCAGTCGGCACCGGGACGAGTCTCGGGGGTCGATCTCTCGCACAGCCAGGCCGTGCCCTTCGGCGGCTCGAAGTCACCGCACCAGGCGAACGGCGCGACGCGCGCGTAGAGATGCCAGCCGGTCGTCGGCGCGAACTCGAAGCGATCGTGCGAGATCGTGTTGGCGGTCGCGAAGCCGAGCATGAGCACGGTGGCGGTCCCGACGAAGGCGACGATCGGACGCCAGCGCGGGAGCCACGGCCGCGGCCGCACGAAGACGAAGGCGATCGCGACGACTGGCAGCAGGAACAGGCCCGCGGAGCGCGTTATCGCGGAGGCGCAGATGAGCGCCGCCGCCAGGATCGGCCACGGCCACCAGCGCTCCGGAGCGTCGAACGAACGTGCGACGGCGTAGATGCCGGCGACCATCAGCGGCACGAACAGCGCCTCCGACATGATCGTGTGCTCGAGGTAGATCTGGTCGGGCCCGAGCAGGATCACGGCGGCGCCGACCAGCCCCGGCCACGGCGAGCCGCACATCCGCTTGACGGCGAAGTACAGGAGGACCGCCGCGCCGATCGCGAGGAGGTGCTGAACGATCGTGTAGGCGCCGACGTCTCTCGTGATCCATCCGCCGGCGGACAGGAAGAGCGAGTAGCCGGCTGGATGCTGAGGGTTGCCGAACTCGTCGGCGGTCGCGTAGTACGCGTACGGCCACGAGTCGGCGAGCGTCGTCGAGACCGGCCACCAGGCGGCGAGCGCGAGTGCGCGCAGGCCGGCGCCGACCACGACGAACACTCCGAGCAGGAGGAGCGCGATGCGCTCCCCAGATGGCTTCACCCCTGACCTGAACACGAACGCGCCAAGTTATACAAGAACTCCACGAAATCTTTCACTTGCTGGTTTGTTGACTTTCACGCTGCGCCTGCCGGTCCTGCCAACCTGGCATCTCGGCACCAGGCTCTCGCGCCGGCGCACGACGCGTCACACGTTCTTCACAGAGTGACTAGCATCGGCGCGGTGAGAGACTGTCCCGTCAGCGGCAGAGCCGTGGTCGTGCTCGGGTTCCATCGCAGCGGCACCTCGATGGTGACACGCATGCTCAACCTGCTCGGCGTCGAACTCGGCGACGAGCGCGAGCTGCTGCCGCCCGAGGAGCGCGACAACGCCCGCGGGTACTGGGAACCGCGCTGGATGAACGAGCTGAACGAGGAGCTGCTGACGCAACTCGGTTCCGGCACGTTCGCGCCCTTCGCGCCGGAGCCGGGCTGGGAGGACGCGCCCGAGCTGGAGCCGCTGCGCGAACGCGCGCGCACGCTGCTCGCAGCACAGTTCGGCAGTGCGCGGACGTGGGGTTGGAAAGACCCTCGCACCTCGCTGACGCTGCCGTTCTGGCGCCAGCTGGTCGACGCCGACCTGTCGTTCGTGATCTGCATGCGCAATCCGGCCGATGCCGTCGCCTCGGCGCTCAAGCGCGGCGTCACCGACCTCCATCGCTGGTCGTACGCCGAGCGCTGGCTCGACTACACCGCCGCCGCGCTCGCGCACACCGAGGGCGCCCCCCGCACGCTCGTCTTCTACGAGGACGCGCTCAACCAGCCGGAGCGCGAGACGCGCCGGCTCGGCGCGTTCCTCGGGCTGGAGCAGCCGGACGCCGAGCAGCTCGCCGCCGCGGTCGAGAGCGTCGACCCCGAGCTGCGCCATCACGTCACCAACCCGCTCGACGTCGCCGTCGATCCCGGCCTCCCGGTCGAGACGCGGGCGCTCTACCTGCTGCTGCGCGCCCGTCGCGACCTCGAGACGCCGGCCGACGCAGACGCCGCCGGCGCGGCGCGCGACCGGCTGCTCGCCGCGCTCGACCGGATCGGTCCTGATCTGCGCCTGCTGCACAGCGAGGCGGCCCGCGCCGCGGGCGAGCACGCCTACGTCCGCGAGCAGCTCGAGGAGCGCGACCGCAGGCTGATCGCCGTCGAGCAGGAGCAGGCCGCGGCCGTCGCCCGCGCAGGGGGGCTGTCCGCCCAGGTCGAGCGGCTCGACGCCGAGCTGCGCGAGCGCGAGCAGGTCGCTGCCGCGGAGGCCGAGCAGACTGCCGCGCGAGCGGCCGAGCAGGGAGCGCTGATCGAGGAGCTGCACGCCACGATCGCCGCGCGAGACGCCGCGATCACGGTCTACGCGGAATCACGCAGCTGGAGAGTGACCGCACCGCTGCGTCACCTTGCCGGGCGCGTTCGCGCTCGCTCGTAACAGGGATCGACGGACCCGAGGTGCCGGCATCTCGGACGCCGGTTCCCTACGATGCGGCCACATGGCAGGGGGTGCCCTCATTTCTAGTAAAGGCAATGCGTCCGCGGCTCGGACGTCCAATCTGACGCTCGTGCTGAGCCGCGTCGCGGCGGCCGCCGGACTCGAGCGGGTCGTCGTGCTCGGCAGGACGGAGGTCGCGCTCCCCAGCGAGCTGACCGCGAGCGCGGCAGCATCAGCAGGCGCGCTCGCGGACGGCGAACTGCGCGACAGCATCGTCCTGCTGACCGGCGACGCGACGTGGGAGGGGCTCGCCGACGCGCGCATCGTCGTCGCCGTCGACCTCGCGCCCGCAGGCTCGTCGCTCGACGCGATCGCGGCCGCCCGCGCGACCGCCGCGGCCGCCGGCTGGAGCACGCCGTATTCCGGCATCGTCCACGGCGAGGCGGGCGGCGGGCGCACCGAAGGGTCGCTCGTCGTCGCCTGCAGAGCCGGTGACGACGTCGAGCCGCTGCTGGAGACCGGACCGCTGAGCCTCGCGCTCGACCCCGCGATCGCGGGCGTCGACGCCGCCGGCCCGGCCCGCGTGCTGATCGCCTCGTACGAGATCACCGGGCCGACCGGCAACGGCGGCATCGGCACCGCCTACCACTCGCTCGCGCACACGCTCGCCGCCGCCGGCAACGACGTCACCGTCCTCTTCACCGGCTGGATGGACCCGCCGGCCGCCGCGCGCGAGCCGGAGTGGCGCGCGCGGTTCGCGGCCAGCGGGATCGAGTTCGCGCTGCTCGGCACGCCGTGGGATCCGCCGGTGCGCAGCCCCCACCACGCGGTGCGGCGCGCCTACGAGTTCCACCGCTGGCTCTCCGCGGCGCACGCGGAGCGGCCGTTCGACATCGTGCACCTGCCGGAGACGCTCGGCCACGGCGCCTTCGCGCAGACCGCGAAGGCGATGGGCCTCGCCTACCAGGACGTCGAGTTCGTGATCGGCACGCACTCCTCGACGCGCTGGGTCGCGGAGTGCAACCGCGAGGGGATCGAGCAGATCGACATGCTCGTGACCGAGCGGCTGGAGCGGCTCAGCGTCGCTCGTGCCGACGTCATCCTGAGCCCCAGCGCCTACCTCGTCGACTACATGCGCGACCGCGCCTGGGAGCTGCCGGAGCGCACCTTCGTGCAGCAGTACTCGCGTCCGCAGTCGGTCCGGCGGATGGCGGAGGACAGCGCCGGCGAGGCCGCCGGTCCCGCGCCGCGCGAGCTGGTCTTCTTCGGACGGCTGGAGACGCGCAAGGGCCTGGAGGCGTTCTGCGACGCCGTCGACCTGCTCGTCGCCGACGGCGACTGCCCGTTCGACCGCGTCACCTTCGTCGGCCGGCCGGAGCGCGTGCTCGGCGAGGACTCGACGGCGTTCGTCGAGCGGCGCGCCGCCGACTGGGGCCTCGACTGGACGATCCTGCCCGACCTCGGCCACGACGAGGCGATCGCGCACCTGCGCGAGACGCCGTGCGTCGTGGCGATCCCGTCGCTCGTCGACAACTCGCCGAACACCGTCTACGAGGCCGTCGCGCTCGGCGTCCCGTTCATCGCCTCGCGCTCCGGCGGCACGGCGGAGATCATCGCGACCGAGGACCTCGCGGGCTCGACCTTCGACGGCTGGCGCAACGCCACGACGCTCGAGCCGCCGACCTTCGCGGCCCAGGAGGAGCCGTTCGACGCACGGGCGCTCGCGACGGCGCTGCGCGCGAAGGCGGCCGACGCCGCCGGGAGCGTCGCGCCGGCCGTCGGCGACGCCGCCGGCGACGCCGTCTACGACCGCTGGCATCGCGCGATCGCCGCGCGCCCCGCGACGCCGCCGGCCGCTGCCAAGACCTCCGCCCTGACCGCCGCCGTCTGCATCGTCGACGCCGACGGCGACGACCTGCGGCGCCTCAGTGCCGCGCTGCGCGACGGCACGCAGCAGCCGCTGCAGATCGCCGCCGTGGTCGCACCGGACGCCGAGCTGGACGACGCGCCTGCCGACGTCGAGCTGGTGCGCGCCGCCGGTCGCGACGCCGGCCCGGCGCGGCGTGCGCTCGCCGAGCGGCTCGACGCCGACCTGCTGTTCGTGCTGCGTGGCCACGAGCAGCCCGACGCGGCCTTCGTCGAGCAGGTCTGCACAGCGGCCGCCGCCAGTGGAGCGGATCTGCTCACGCTGATCTCGCGGGACCCGGCCGCCGACCGCGACACCGGCATCCCGAGAGCGCTGAGCCGCAAGGACGTGCCCGCCGACCTGCTCGCGTTCGTGCCGATCGCGGGACCGGCGATCGCGGCCGCCGTCTACCCGGCGCTCAGCGTCGGGTCGTACGCGATCCGGCGCACGGCGCTCAGCGGGCTCGGCGGCTACGCCAGCGACACGTGGGGCGAGACGACCGATCACGAGCTGCTCGCGCGCGCCGCGCTCGACGGCCTGCGGCTGGAGGTCCACCCCGAGCCGCTGCTGACGACGATCCGCGACGACGCCTGGACCGAGCTGCGCTCGCGCTTCATCGGCAGCGCCCCCTTCCCGCTGCCCGAGGGCGAGGCGGAGATCCGTCGCCTGCGGCCGTTCCGCCGGCGGCTCGAGGGTCAGCTCGCCGACCTCCCAGCGCTGCTGACGGGCGCGCACCGCACCGTCGGCGAGAGCACGGACCGCGTGCTGGTGCAGATCGCGCGCCAGCAGGAGCTCGTCGACGCCTACGAGGCGCGCCTGAAGGAGTATCGCGACCTCGTCGAGCTGTACGAGCATCAGAAGGAGGAGCTGGGCGCGGTGCTGCGCGACCGCGACGCCGCGCTGGCGGCGATGCGTGCGCCGTCGGCGCTCGCGCGCGCTCAGCAGCGGATGCCGCGCGCCGCGCGCGGCCCGGTGAGCGAGTGGCCGCGCCGAGGCGTACGGTTCGCGAGATGGCGGATCGAGCTGATGCGGCGGAAGCTGCGGTGAACTGGGACGAGCCTCTCGCGATCGCCGAGCGGCTCGCGGCCTCGCTCGGCGGCGCGGTCGTCACCGATCCCGTCGAGGCCGGCGACGGCGACGTGCTGCTGGCGACGGCCGAGCAGCTCGGCGCGCCGGCGAGAGCCGCGGCCACCGTCATCGCCGGAAGCGCCGCGGAGGCGTCGAGCGCGGGCCTGACCGCGCTGCGCGAGCGCGTCGAGGCGCACGGCCTCGCGACCGCCCTCGCGACGTTCGCGGCGGCTCCCGGGCAGCCGGGCGCCGAGCTGCCGCTGGTCGTCGCCGCCCCTCCCGGCTCGCCGCAGGTGCCGGAGCTGCTCGCCGCCGGCCCCCACTCGCTCGCGCTCGACGCGACCGTCGAGACCGCGACGATCACCGCGGCGGACGCGCCGGCACGCGTCTGCGTCGTCAGCTTCGAGGCCTCCGGCATGACCGGCGGCGGCATCGGCACCGCCGCGACGTCGCTCGCCGAGTCGCTCGCGCGCGGCGGTCACGATGTGACGCTGCTCTTCACGGGCTGGCAGGAGGCCGGCGCCGAGACGTCGAACGAGCGCTGGCGGCGCCACTACGCCGAGCGCGACGTGCGCCTGGAGGTCATCCGAGCGCCGGGCGGCGGATCGGTCAAGAACCTGCATTATCCGGCCCGCGTCTCCTACGAGGTCTATTGCTGGCTGCGCGACGAGCAGCCGTTCGACGTCGTCCACCTGCCCGAGAACATGGGCCACGGCGCCTACGCGCAGCTCGCCAAGCGCCAGGGCGCGGCGTTCGCGCGCACGACCTTCGCGATCGGCACGCACGGGCCGACGCGCTGGGCGGCGGAGGCCAACCGCGTCGCGCTGACGCGCGAGGAGTTCCTCGTCAACGAGGCGCTGGAGCGTGTCAGCGTCGCGCTCGCCGACGTGCTGCTCGGCCCCAGCCGCTACCTCCACCGCTACATGCGCGAGCACGGCTGGACGTTGCCCGACCGTGTGCACGTGCAGCCATACGCGACGCCGGCCGCGGTGCGACCGAGCACGACGCGCGTGCCGCGCGCCGTCCGCGCCCGCAGCAACGGCGGCGCCGCGGTCGCCGCCCCCGGCCACCCCGCCTCCGCCGACGCGGCGACGCTGCCGGACGAGATCGTCTTCTTCGGTCGCATCGAGACGCGCAAGGGCGTCGTGACGCTCTGCGACGCGCTCGACCTGCTGGCCGCCCGCGACGACCTCCCGCGCTTCTCCGTCACCTTCCTCGGACCGGTCGCGGAAGTGCTCGGACAGCCGGCCGACGCCTACGTCGCCGAGCGCGCCGAGCGCTGGCCATGGGGCTGTGAGGTCGTCAGCGACCGCGACCAGCAGGGCGCCGCCGAGTACCTCGCCCGCCCCGGCGTGCTGGCGGCGATGCCGTCGCTCGTCGACAACGCTCCCAACACCGTCAGCGAGGCGATCGCGCTCGGCGTGCCGTTCGTCGCGGCGCAGTCGGGCGGCAGCGGCGAGCTGATCGACGCTCGGCAGCGTGATGACCACATGTTCGCCGCCGCCGGTCCGCCGCTCCCGGTCCCGCTGACGGCGCCGACGGTCGCCGTCGACCCGGCGCCGCTGGCGGAGCTGCTGGCGCACCGGCTGACGACGCCGGTCGCCCCGGCGCGGCCGCCCGCCACGACGGCCGCCGTCGACGCGGCCTACGACCGCTGGCACCGCGCCGTGCGGCGGACCAACGACGTCGCGGAGGAGGCGCCCGGGGCAGCCGCGCCCGCGCTGCCGACGGTGACCGCCTGCCTGCTGTTCGACGGCGACGAGGAGCTGCTCGCGGAGCAGCTCGCGGCGCTGCGCGACGGCGACGGCGTCGAACTGGTCGTCGCCGATCTGCGCGCCGCGGACGTGACCGGCGCCGGCCCCGTCGCGGACGGCGTGACGGTCGTCCGCCCTGCCCGCCCCGGCCATGCCGCCGACGCGCGGACCGCCGCGCTGGAGGCATCCAGCGGCGAGCTGTTCGCGCTCGTGCCGGTTGGCGACGTGCCGCTGCCGTCGTTCGCCGACGGGCTGCGACGGGCGGTCGCCGCGACGGAGGCCGACCTCTGCGCGTGCGCGGTGCTCGACCAGCTCGGCGGCGCTGACGGCGCGGTCGCGGACGACGAGGGGCGCGACGGCACGGGCAGCGACGGCCCGGACGGCGTCGCCGCCGCCGACGGTGACGAGCGCGACGCCGCCTGGCACGCCTTCGTGCCGCTGCCTGGCCCGCCGCTGGCCGGGCTCGACGGCGCCGCCTTCACCGCCGGCCCGTACGCGATCCGGCGCGCCGCGCTCGAGCGGCTCGGCGGCTTCGCCGCCGACGCGGACGGCGACGAGGTCGACGACGAGCTGCTCAACCGCGCCGTCGCCGCCGGCCTGCGACTGCAGGTCGTGCCCGAACCGCTGGCGGCCAAGCGCCGGCCCGGCCGCTGGGCCGGCTTCCGCGCCGACTGGCCGCGCGTGACCAACGAGCCGCCGTACGACGCCGAGCAGTGGCTGCGGGTCGAGCGCCCGCTCGCCGCCGACGGGACGCTCGCGAGCGGTGACCTGACCGGGCTGCTGCGCGGAGCGCGCGGTGAGCGCGCGCAGCTGCGCGCCGTCGTCGAGGAGCAGCGCGAGGTCTACGAGGCGCGCCTGGCCGAGCACCGCGCCTGGATCGACGACCTCGAGGGCAAGGCCGCGCGGTGGCGCGCCGACCAAGAGGTGCTGCTGGCGGAGATCAAGGCGCTGAAGGACGAGAGCGGCCGGCTGCGGGCGCTCAACGCGGAGCTGTCGCAGAGCGCCGCCCAGCTCGCCGTCAGAACCGTCCGCGACGTCGGCAAGCAGGTTCGCCGCCGCGTCAACCGCTGAGGCGGCCGCCGGGCCGGCTCAGGCGGCTGCGGCGACGGCCGCCCGCTCGGTCCCGAAGGCGCGCAGGTCGAGCAGCAGGTCGTGGACGAGGCGCGGGTAGACGCGTGAGGCGCGGAAGCCCTCGGCCTTCATGCGACCGCGCACGCGGACGCGGTGGTAGGCGTCGGGGAGCCGCTGCAGCAGCTCGATCCGGTTGTGCAGCTCGCCGGCCGTGCCGACCTCGATGAAGTCGATCCCCGGCTCCAGCCCGTGCAGCGGGTCGAGCGGCTCGCTCAGCACGAGGTGGCCGGCCGCGAGGTGGAGCGAGACGCGGTTCTCGAACGACGGGTACGGCTCGTTGTGGAGGTTGATCCCGACGTGGTGCTCGCGCATCAGCGCGTCGAGCCGCGCGGCGTCGACGCCGAAGGCGAGGTGCAGCACGTCGAAGCTGTGCTTGGAGGGGATCAGCAGCTGCTCGCGGTGGGCCGTCGAGCGGCCGACGAACATCACGCCCGGCCGCGCCCGGATCGGCTCGACGTCGGCGAAGAAGCGGTCGTCGACCGGCAGCGGCAGCGAGCGCCAGACCGGCAGCACCTCTTCGGCGGCGCCGACGATGTTGGGGTCGAACGCGACGATCCGGTCGAAGTTGCCGCGGTCGACCTTGCGCAGCGACGCGAGCCGCGTCTCGAGGTCGGCGTGCGCGCCGGCGCCGCGCGGCAGCGGCTCGGTGAGGAACCCGAGCGTCGCGGCGTCGAGCTCGGCGAACGCCCCCGCCGGCACGATCTCGGGACGGAACACCAGCACCACGTGCGGCCGCCACGCGTGCAGCTCGGCGAGCAGCCGGCCCAGCTCGGCGCCCTCGCGGAACTCGATGAAGCGGGTCTCCAGCTCGGGCGTCCCGCGCATCAGCGCGCACGCTTCGAAGAACGTCCCCTGACCGACGAAGGCGAGCCGCAGCGGCTCGTGCTCCGCAGGCGCCGTGTAGGGCAGTCCTGAGCGGGCGAACGCGGGCTTCACAGGCGGCGGGCGGGTCGCTGGCGCATGCGCTGATGGTACGGAGACGGCCAGCGTCACGCGGACAGCGGGGCCGCCAGGTAGCCTTCCGCGGCGAGCAGGAGCCTTCGCATGCCCGATTGGCAAGAACGCATCGCCGACGACACCCGCCCCTCCATCCGCGCCGAGCACGAGCTGCGGTACGCGCTCGCCGCGCCGCTGATCCGTGCCAGCACGCGCTGGTGCGACCTCGGCTGCGGCAGCGGGATCGGGGCCGCCGCGGCGCTCGCCGGCAAGGCCTACGCCGGCCGCGCGCTGCTGGTCGACCGCGAGCAGGCGGTCGCCGACCGCGCCGCCGCGGCGATCGGCAGAAGAAGAGCGGTCGCGCTCGCCGCCGACCTCGCCACGCCGGAGGGCGTCGCGCAGGTGCGCGGGGCGCTCGGCGACAGAGACGATCCGCTGCTGGTCACCTGCTTCGAGACGATCGAGCACCTCGACGACTTCGCGCCGCTCGTCGCGCTGCTGGTCGAGCTGGCCGCCCGTCCCGGCGCGACGGTCGTGCTGAGCGTTCCCAACGACGCCTTCTGGGCGATCGAGAACCCGCATCACACGACCAGTTGGGGCGAGGGCGCTGTCGAGGAGCTGCGCGCGCTGCTGCCCGCCGACCACGTCGTGCTGCACCAGTTCGCGTTGAACGGCTCGGCGATCGCCGACCCGGCCGAGAGCGCCGACGGCAGCGCCGCGTTCGCGCTCGCGCCCGGCGTCCCCTCGCACGTGCTGCTCGCCTTCGGCGACGGCGCCGAGCAGTTCGCCGGCGCGCCGGTCGCGCGCGTCGTCCAGTCCGACGTCGAGGCGCAGCGCCGCTGGGAGCGGCAGCGCGAGAGCGACCTGCTCTACTACGCGACCGCCGTGAAGGCGCTCGAGGAGCGTCTCGCCGCGGCCGAGCAGGCCGCCGCGGAGGCGGCTGCCGCCGCTGCGCCGGCGCCCGCGAGCGACGACGAGGCCTCCGACGCGCCCGCCGCCAGCGGCCACGCGTGAAGGTCGCCTTCCTCCTCAACGACCTGCAGCTGTCCGGCGGCGTCGGCGTCGTCGTCCAGCACGCGCGCGAGCTGGTCCTCAGACACGGCCACGACGTGACGCTCGTGCTCGTGCGCGAGCAGGAGGCGGCGCCGTGGGAGTTCGACGGACTCGCCCACCTGCACGTCGAGGGGCTCGACGACGCGCGCCGAGAGCGCTTCGACGTCGCGATCGCGACCTGGTGGGAGACGGCCTACTCGCTGTTCGAGCTGGAGGCCGATCGATACGTCCACTTCCTCCAGAGCTTCGAGGACCGCTTCTACGACCGCCTCACCGCCGAGCGGCCGGCAGCCGCCGCGATCCTCGACCTGCCCGTCAGCTACGTGACGGAGGCGACGTGGATCGCCGAGACGCTCGCGCGCGTGCGGCCCGACGCGCCCTGCCTGTTCGTCCGCAACGGGATCGACAAGGACGTCTTCCGCTCGCCCGAGACGCTCGACGTGCGGCTCGACGAGCCGCTGCGGATCGTCGTCGAGGGCAACCCCGACGTCTGGTTCAAGGGCGTCTACGAGTCGATCGGCGTCGTCAGAGCGATGCGCGAGCCGCGCCACCTGACGGTCGTCACCGGCGACGCCTCGAAGATCGAGCCCGGCTCCGCCGACGCCGTCGTCGGCCCGCTCACGCATCGCGAGATGGCCGCGCTCTACGGCTCGAGCGACGTCGTGCTCAAGCTGTCGAAGGTCGAGGGCATGTTCGGACCTCCGCTGGAGGGCTTCCACATGGGCGCGACCTGCGTCGTGGCCCCCGTCACCGGCTTCGACGAGTACATCGAGCATGGTTGGAACGGCCTCGTCGTCGACTGGGACGACCCGGCCGGCACGGCGCGCGCGCTCGACCTGCTGGCGCGCGACCGGCGGCTGCTGACGTTCCTGCGCACCAACGCGCTGGAGACGGCGCGCTCATGGCCGACCTGGGAGCAGTCCGGCACGTTCATGGCCGCGGCGCTGGAGAAGATCCATCGCGACCCGCCGCCCCCGCCCTACGCCGGCGCCCGCCAGCTCGTCGCCGACAGCCGCCTGGCGCTGGAGACGCAGCGGCTGCTGATGCACGAGCGCAACGAGTACAGACGGCTCGCCAAACCGGCGCTGCGGGTCAAGCAGACGACGGCGTGGCGGCGGTTGAAGCGCCTGCGCGAGCATCCCGCGATGCAGCCGGTGTGGAAGCTGATGCGCCCGTTCACGCGCCGGGTGCGCTCGAAGCTGACCGGCTGAGGGGCCCGCGGATGGACCGGCACCCGCTGATCGACCGTGCGGTGCGGCGGCTGCGCGGCCGGCCGGCGCCGGTCGACGAGTCGGCCTTCACCGCCTACGCCGCGGTCGCGGAGCTGGCGCGCAGAGGCGCCGCGCCGCTGGCGCCGCTCGACGCCGCGACGGGCGCGGCCGACGGGCCGCTGACGGTCGCCGTGGTGATCCCGTGGTTCCCGACCGGCAGCGGCGGCCACGCGACGATCTTCAACCTCGTGCGGGCGCTGGAGGCGCGCGGCCACGCCTGCTCGATCTGGCTCGACGACCCGACCGGCCGCCACGCCGCGCTCGACGAGGCCGCCGTCGGGCAGCGGCTGCGCGAGCAGTTCGGCGGCTGCGCCGGCCCCGTCCGCAAGGGCTTCGCCGCCTGGGCGGGCGCCGACGTCGTGCTCGCGACCAGCTGGCCGACCGCCTACCGCGCCCAGCTGCTGCCCGGCTGCCGCGCGCGCGCGTACCTGGTGCAGGACCACGAGCCGGAGTTCCACCCGACCTCGGCCGAGTCGGAGTGGGCGGCGGCGACCTACCGCGCCGGCCTTCACTGCATCGCCGCCTCGGCGTGGCTGGCGCGGCTGCTGCGCGACCGCTACGGCGCCGCCAGCAGCCACTTCGACCTCGGCATCGACCACGCCCGCTACCGCCCCGCGACGGGTGCGCGCCGGCCCGCGCGCGTGCTCTTCTACGCGCGCGCCAGCACGCCGCGGCGGGCCGTCCCGCTGGGGTTGTTCGCGCTCGCCGAGCTGCGCCGGCGGCGGCCCGAGGTCGAGCTGGCGCTGTTCGGCTCGCCCGCGCCGGTCGCGACGCCCTTCCCCTGCGAGCAGCTCGGGCTGCTGTCGCCGGCGCAGCTCGCCGAGGCCTACGCGACGGCCACCGCCGGCATGGTGCTGTCGCTGACGAACCCGTCGCTGGTGCCGCAGGAGATGGTCGCGTGCGGCCTGCCGTGCGTCGACGTCGACGTCGCCAGCACGCGCGCCGAATGGGGCGCCGACGGCGCCGTCGAGCTGGCGGCGTTCGATCCGGGGGCGCTCGCCTCAGCGCTGGAGCGGCTGCTCGACGACCGCGCGCTGTGGGAGCGCCGCAGCGCCGCGGGGGTCGCCTGGGCGGCGCGGCGGACGTGGTCGCACGCCGGCGAGCAGGTCGAAGCCGGCCTCCGCGCCGCGCTGGCCGCGCGCTGAGCGCGTCCGGCGCTCAGTCGTTGCTGCGGCGCAGGCCGAGGATGCTGAGCAGGAACGAGGAGAAGAAGACCTGGATGCCGACGATCACGAACGTCAGCGCCAGGATCGCCAGTCTCTCCTCGCCGAGCGAGCCGAAGCCGCGGTCGATCCACTCGATCACGATGATCGCGGCGATCACGAGGCCGGCGATCACGATCCCGCCGCCGAGCAGCAGGCCGTGCTCGAGTCTGAAGCGGGCCCGCATGCGGTCGAACCACGGATCGCGCTCGTTCATGAAGTACGTGCCGTAGGCGTGGGCGCAGAGGCCGAGGGCGACGACCTGCGTGCCGACGACCAGCAGCAGGGAGCCGGCGATCAGCGCGTGCAGGTCCCACTCGCGGCCGAAGACGTTGATGTTGGCGACGACCGTCAAGGCGATCAGCGCGCCGACCAGCGCCATCAGCGCGCCCGGGAAGATGAAGAGGTGGTTCGGCGAGTGGACGAGCAGGAAGCGCAGGTGGCGCCAGCCGTCGCGGAAGCTCGACAGCTTCGACTCGCCACCGCGCGGGTGGTACTCGATGTCGAACTGGCGGATGTCGAGCTTCTCCTTCGCCGCCCGGATCACCATCTCGGAGGCGAACTCCATGCCGGTCGTGCGCAGCGCCAGCTGCGGCAGCGTCGAGCGACGGACCGCGCGCATGCCGCAGTGGGCGTCACTGACGCCGGTTCTGAACAGCAGGTTGAGGAAGCCCGACAGCAGCGGGTTGCCGACGTACTGGTGCAGCCACGGCATCGCGCCCGGATGGATGTTCTTCATCCGGTCGCCGATCACCATGTCGGCGCCGTCGTCCAGCTCTCTGAGGAAGCGGGGGATCTCGTTGAAGTCGTACGTGAGGTCGGCGTCGCCCATCACGATGTACTTGCCGCGCGCCGCCGAGAAGCCGGCCAGGTAGGCGCTGCCGTAGCCGCGGCGGGGCTCGACGACGACGCGGGCGCCGGCGGCCTCGGCCAGCGCGGCGCTGCCGTCGTCGGAGTTGTTGTCGGCGACGACGACCTCGCCGGCGATGCCGTTGCGCTCCAGCACGCCAAGGGCGGCGGCGACGCACTGCTCGATGTTCTCGGCCTCGTTGAGGCACGGGATCACCACGGAGACGCGCAGCTCGGCGGTCTCAGGCTCTGTCCGCCCGAGGGCGTTCTCTTTCTGGGCTGTCGTCATGTGCTCGTCGGGTCGGATGCAACCGGATCGGGGCACCACTTGAGACGGGAATCGACCCGTCGAGTTGCGCTGATGCTAGCGAAACCGCCGGCCGCTCCTTTCTCGCGCCGTCGCCCGTGCACCGTGACGGACGGGCGCACCCGGTACGCTGACGCCCCGCATGGCAGCTTCTCGCGACCCGCGCGCCCCCCGCGCGAACCAGCGCACGGAGTCGCTCCGAGGGATGCCCCGAAGGCTTCTCCGGCGACTGCGTGCAGTCCCCGCACCGCTCGCGCTCGTGCTCGTCGCCGCGGCGATCATGGCGACCGCCTGGGCGCTGCTGATGCCGCCGTTCCAGGGACCTGACGAGTCCGAGCACTTCGCCTACGTGCAGCATGTCGCCGAGACCGGCAGCGCACCCTCTTCGACGACGTTCGGCGGTGCCGGCAGCCACTCCAGCGAGCAGACGTTCGCGATGGACGCGCTCGGGCTGCGGATGCTGATGGCCTCACCCGCCGCGCGCCCGCTGTGGAACTCGATCGACCAGCAGCGCTGGCGCGAGTTCGAGCAGGAGGTGACCAAGCGCCAGCGCGCCGACGGCGAGGGTGCCAACCCGATCGCGAAGAACCCGCCGCTCTACTACGCCTACGAGGCGATCGCCTACCGCGCCGTGCCGGGCGACTCGCTCTACGACCATCTGCTCGCGTCGCGCTTCGCCAACATCGTGCTGTTCCTCGTCGCGGTCGCCTGCGCCTGGCTCGCGGCGGCCGAGCTGACGGCGCGCGTGTGGGTCCGAACCCTGACCGCGGCGATCGTGGCCGTGCAGCCGCAGCTGACCTCGATGGCGGGGATCGTCAACGCCGACACGCTGCTCGTGACGATCTGGTCGGCCTTCACGGCGCTGGCGCTGCGGACGCTCGTGCGCGGTCCCAGCCTGGCGCGCTTCGCCGGCCTCAGCGCGCTCGCGGCCGGCTCCGCGCTCACGCACGGCCGCGGCCTCGCGCTGCTGCCGCCGCTCGTGGTCGTGCTCGCGCTGGCCTGCTGGCGTCACCGGCCGGCGCTGCGCGCCGCGCTGCGCTGGAGCGGCGCGAGCGCGCTCGTGCTGGCCGCGGGGCTGATCCTGTTCAGGCTGTTCGCGGCCGGCGGCGGCAGCGGCGGGAGCCTCTACGGCGACCAGACGAACTACATCCACCAGGGCGGCTTCGGGGTCGGGCAGTTCGCCTCCCACGTGTGGCAGTTCTACCTGCCGAAGCTGCCCTTCCTGCCGACTCGGGTCGGCCCCGACTACGGCTTCCGGCAGATGTTCGTCGAGACCTTCTTCGGCTCCTTCGGATGGCTGGAGGTGCGCTTCCCGGCGCGCGTCTACAGCGGGCTGCGGATCGCCGCGCTGCTCGGCCTCGCGGGCCTGCTCATCGCCGCCTGGTCGCGGCGGCGGATGCTGCGCGAGCAGCTCCACGTCGTGCTCGGCCTGGTCGCGATCTGCGGCTCGCTGCTGGCGCTGCTGCACCTCGTCTCCTACCTCGCGCTGCTGGGCTCGGGCGACCCGCTGATCGTCGGCCGCTACGCGCTGCCGCTGATCGTGCCGTTCGCGCTCGCGATCGCCTTCGTCGCGACGTCGCTGCCGCGTCGCGTCGGCGCGTACTTCGGCGTGCTCGTCGTGACGGTCGGGATCGTGCTGCAGCTGTCGGGCCTGCTGATCACGGTGGAGCGCTTCTATGTCTGATCGCTTCCCGCGTCGGACCGCGCAGGCGGTCGTCCTCTGCGCCGCGGCGGTGCTGCTGCTCGCCTTCTTCGTCGAGCTGCTGCCGCGGCTGACCAGAGACCAGCGCGGGATCGCCTCGACGCCGGTCCCGACCGGCGCCCGCAACGCCACGACGCTGCCGCTGGAGCCCGGTCAGAGAGTCTGCCTCGACGGCGTCGTGGTCAGCCCTGACAGCGAGGTGCTGCAGCTGATGCTCGATCCCGCCGAGCCGCTGCCGGCGCCGCCGCTGCGCGTGACCGTGAACGGGATCGGCTACGACGCCGCGGCGACCGTCAGAGCGGACGAGCACACGCTGCGAGTGCCGCTCGATCCGCCCGACGAGACGCTGGCGGCCGCCGTCTGCGTCGCCAACAGAGGCCGCCGGACCGCGACGCTCGCGGCGACCGCCGACCCGCGCGTGCTGCAGCGCACCCGCGCGACGCCCTACGGCGGCTATCCGCTGGCGGTCGCCTTCCAGGCGACCTTCACGGAGGCCGAGCCGCGCAGCATGCTCGGCAGCCTCGACACGACCGCCGAGCGCGCCGCGACCTTCAACGCGCTGGGGCCGTGGGCGCTGTGGCTGCTGCTGCCGCTGCTGGGGCTCGGCGTCCCCGCGCTGCTGCTGGGCGCGTACTACCTCGCGCTGCGCCGCCCGGGCGGCTCCGACGACGACGCCGGGACGTGACGCCGATGCGCATCTGCCTCGTCTACGACTGCCTCTTCCCGCACACCGTCGGCGGCGCGGAGCGCTGGTACCGCAACCTCGCCGAGCGGCTGACCGCCGACGGTCACGAGGTCACCTACCTGACCCTGCGGCAGTGGAATCGCGGCGTCTCCCCGGGCGTCGACGGCGTCGACGTGCGCGTCGTCGGGCCGCGGATGGCGCTCTACGCCGGCGAGGGCCGCCGGCGGATCCTGCCGCCGCTGGTCTTCGGCGCCGGGGTGCTGTGGCATCTGCTGCGCCACGGCCGCCGCTACGACGTCGTGCACACCGCCTCGTTCCCGTACTTCTCCCTGCTGGCGGCGGCGGTCACGCGGCCGCTGCACCGCTTCCGCCTCGTCGTCGACTGGCACGAGGTGTGGTCGCGCAGCTACTGGGAGGAGTACCTCGGCCGCGCCGGCGGGACGGTCGGCGCGCTCGTGCAGCGGCTCTGCGCGCGCGTCCCGCAGCAGGCCTTCTGCTTCTCGCGCCTGCACGCCGGCCGCCTGCGCGACGAGGGGCTGCGCAGCGAGCCGACGATCCTCACCGGCGAGTACGCCGGCTCGCTGGAGCAGCCGGTGCCGGTGCCGGCGCAGCCGGTCGTCGCCTTCGCCGGCCGCCACATCCCCGAAAAGCGCGTCCCGGCGCTGGTGCGCGCCTTCGCACGCGCGCGGCGCGAGGCGCCGGAGCTGCGCCTGACCGTGCTCGGCGACGGCCCGGAGCGGCCGCAGGTGCTGGCGGCGATCGCGCAGGAAGGGCTGGAGGAGATCGCCGTCGCGCCCGGCTTCGTCTCCAGCGAGGAGGTCGAGGAGACGCTCGCCGGCGCCCTCTGCATGGTGCTGCCGTCCTCGCGCGAGGGCTACGGGATGGTCGTCGTCGAGGCCTCCGCGCGCGGTGTCCCGAGCGTCGTCGTGCGCGAGCCCGACAACGCCGCCGTCGAGCTGGTCGACGACGGCGAGAACGGCGTCGTCGCCGACTCGGTCGAGCCCGAGCAGCTGGCCGCCGCGATCCTGCGCGTGCACGCCGCCGGCCCGGAACTGCGCGACAGCACCGCCGCCTGGTTCGGCCGCAACGCCCGCCGGCTCTCGCTCGACGGTTCGCTCGACACGGTTGCGGCCGCCTACCGCACGCTCCGCTAGCCTCCGGCAGCCAGACGCAATGGCCGCTTCCGTCAGCGACAGCTCCCCCGCAGCACCCGACGCCGCGCCCGCGCAGTCCGGACTTCCCGACCTGCTGCTGCGTCACGGCCCGCTCCTCGTGCTGGCCGCGTGGACGGCGCTGATCACCGCCCTCGTCGCGCACTTCAGCCTCGACAGCCGGCTCGTGATGATCGACGAGTCGAACGCGGTCCTGCTGGGGCGCTTCATCGAGGGCGACCCCGCCAACCTCTTCCAGGGAACGGTCGCGCGCGGGCCTGAGCGGCTGACCAGCTGGCTTGCCGCGATCTCCGTCCTGCTCGACGACGACCCGACCGATCAGTTCGCGCTGCTGCACTTCATCACGGCGCTGGCGCAGGGTCTCGTCGTCGTGCCGATCTGGCTCGCCGGGCGGCAGCTCGGCCTCGGGCGCTGGCAGGCGCTCGCGCCGGCGACGATCGCCTCCGCCGGCAGCTTCGCCTTCTACGGCACGACGACGCTCAACACGACCGTCGGCACGCTCGCCTGCGGCTTCATGCTGTGGGCGATGCTGCGCGCGCTGCGCAGCCCCAGCCTCGTCTCGGACCTGCTCGTCATCGCGACGCTCGCGCTGACGGTGATCGCACGGATCGGCTGGGCGCCGCTGGTCGGCGCGATGGCGCCGGCCGCGCTCGCGACGATCTGGTTCGCGCGCCCCGCCGGCGAGCAGCTCGTCGCATGGCTCAAAGCGCTGCCGAAGCGGCTGTTCACACGTCACCCGCTGCTGACGCTCGGCGCCGTCGCGCTGCTGCTCGCGCTGCTGGTCGTCGGCACCGATCCGCTCGTCGGCGGCAGCATGTACGGCGGCGTCCGCCTGCGCCCGCCGCTGGAGCTGCCGGTGCTGTGGGACAACACGCGGATACTCGCCTCCCACCTCGCGATCGGGACGGCGATCGTGCCGTTCGTGCTCGCGCTGCCGCTGCTGGTGCGCGGCCTGTGGCGCCCGACCGACCCGGTCGCGGGCGGCTTCTCGTGGCTCGTGCTCGCGTACGTCCTGATCTTCTCGTACGCCTACTACTTCTCGATGAACGAGGACCGCTACTTCGCCGTGCTGGCGGCCCCGTTCGTGCTCGCCGGCGCGCTCGCCGTCTTCAAGAAGCCGCCGCCGCTGTGGTCGATCGCCGTCAGCGGCGTCGCCGTCACCTGGCTCGTCGCGACCTCCTACGAGTGGCCGGTCGGCGACGTCTACAGATACTTCATAGCGCCGACCTCGCACTTCTTCGGCGACGTCGTCCTCGGCAAGCTCGAGCAGCGCATATCGGTCAGCAGAGAGCTGCTGGCGTACGTCACGGTGGCGGGCGCGGCGGCCATCGCATTGGCGCTCGCGTTCATCGTCGCGCGACCGCTGCCGCGACGCGTCCGCTTCGGCCTCGGGGCGGTCGTGCTGGCCGGCCTGCTCGCGTTCCAGCTGGCGGCGCTCTACCACCCGTCGAAGAAGTTCATCAACGTCGTCGGCATGAAGGACGTGCCGACGCGCGACCTCGAGTTCATCGACGAGGCGGTCGCGCCGACCACCCCGGCGACCAACATCACGACCAGCGAGCCGCTCTCGGTCGACGGCACGATCCACCCCGACCTCGCCGCCCAGATGGCCTTCCTGCAGGTCTTCAACGAGTCGCTCGGCTACCGCTTCGCCGTCGACGTCGAGAACGACGGCAGCGACGCCGTCCCCGGCGCGCCGGCGCCGCAGGCGATCGTCGACTGGGAGACCGGCGAGGTCGAGCTGCGAGGACGTGCCGCGCCCGACGTGCTCGTCACCTCCGCCGGGCAGGCGACGGTCGGCTTCGACGGGGAGCCGCTCAGAAGCCCCGCGCTGTACGCGTGGGCGGGCCTCGAGCGGCTCGCCTCGCCGCTGCGGATCGAGTGGCTCGTGCGCAACGCCCTGCCCGACCGCTTCGGTCCCGGCGACAGACCGCAGCAGGTGCGCGTCTTCCCGCACGGCGCCGACCGCTGCCTCTACGGGCTCGTCAACGCCCATCCGCTGACGCCCGAGCCGCTGCGCTATCGCCTCACCGGCGCGCCGAGAACGATCAGCGGCACCGTCGTCCCCGGCACGCCGAGACCGTTCACCGTGCGGCTGGCGGACAGACCGACGACGCTGACGTTGCGCAGCGGCGCCGGCACGCTGGCCGACGGCAGCGCGCGCCGGCCCGGGCTGTTCAACCTGACGCTCGCAGAATGCAGACGATGACGAACGAACCGACGCGCGACGGCGCCGCGGGCGCGACGCCGTGCCGCCTCTGCGGCGGCCCGACCGCTCCCGCCTTCAGCGCGCGCGATCGCAACCACCGCATCTCGCCCGAGTCGTTCCGCTACGTCTCGTGCGCGGCCTGCGGGACGTTGACGCTCGCCGACGTGCCGGCCGACCTCGGCCGCTACTACCCCGCCAGCTACTACGGCGTGCCGGACTCCGCCGACGCCGCGGTCGCCCGCGACGAGAACGCCGCCCACCGGCTGGAGCTGCTGCGCGGGCTGGTGCCGCAGGGCCGGCTGGTCGAGATCGGCCCCTCCTACGGCGGCTTCCTCGAGCTGGCGCGCCGTGCCGGCTACGACGTCAGCGCGATCGAGCTGGACGCCGGCTGCTGCCGCTTCATCTCCGAGCAGCTGAGGCTGCCGGTGACGCAGTCCGACGATCCCGCCGCGGCGCTCACGGGCCCCTACGACGCGATCGTGATGTGGCATGTGCTGGAGCACCTCGCCGACCCCGCCGCGCTGATCGCGAGCGCCGCCGCGGCGCTCGCGCCGGGCGGCATGCTGATCGCGATCGCGCCGAACCCCGAGTCGCTGCAGCTGAAGCTGCTCGGGGGGCGCTGGGCGCACGTCGACGCGCCGCGCCACCTCGCGCTGATTCCGCTCGCGGCGCTGGCGGGCGAAGGCGCGAAGCACGGCCTCGAGGTCGCCTGGTCGACGACGGCGGACGAGGACGCGCTGCGCTCGAACAACTTTGGCTGGAGCGGCTCGCTGGCCGCCTCGACGCAGAACGAGACGGTCGCGCGCGGGCTGCGTCTCGGCGGCGAGCTGGTGCGAATCGCCGTCGCGCCGGTCGAGCGGCGCGGGCAGCGCGGCGCCAGCTACACGATCGCGCTGCGCAAGCCGTCGCGCTGAGCGGCGGCGGCGCGGCGACGGCCCGCCGCGTTCAGGCGAACAGGCCGTCGTAGGCGGCGCTCAGGCGCGCCGCCTGGGCGGCGTGCGAGTAGCGCTCGAGTCGTCTCGCGTCCGGCACGTGACGGGTGCCGGGAGCGGCGGCCAGCGGGCCGTCGGCGAGCACGTCGGCGAGGCCGGCCCAGTCGCCGGAGGAGAAGAGCGTGCCGTCGTCGCCGACGACCTCCGGGATCGCGCCGCTGGCGGCCGCGACGACCGGCACGTGCGCGGCCATCGCCTCGGCGAGCACGAGGCCGAACTGCTCCTCCCAGTAGCGGATCGCGATCGACGCGAGCACCAGGCACGACGCCTGCGCGTAGATCTGCGGCATCTGCTCGTTGTCGACGTAGCCGCGGAACTCGACCACGTCGTCGAGCCCGAGGTCATGCGCGACGCCCCGCAGCCGCTTCTCCTCCGGCCCGACGCCGAGGATCATCACGCGCACGTCGTCGCGGCCGCGGGAGCGCAGCAACGCGACGGCGCGCAGCAGATCCTGATGGCCCTTCTCCCACACGAGCCGTCCGATCGAGAGGATCAGGTGGCGCCCGTCGGCGGGCGGCTGCGCGACGCGCGCGGTCGCGAATCTGTCGATCGCGATCCCCGGCGGCGCGACCTCGATCCGCGCGGCCGGGACGCCTTCGAGCACCAGCGCGTCGCGTGCTCGCGCGGTCGTCGCGAGGTAGAGGTCGGTCGCGGCGAGCACCTCGCGGCGGTAGCGCCGCGTGCGCACGTTGCGGTAGGCGTCGACGAACGGCAGCGTCTCCCAGACGGTCAGCACGAGTCTGTAGTCGAGCTGCCGCTTCAGCTTCGCCGCCTGCCACGAGAACCAGAAGCTCAGCTCGGCCGCGTGCACCACGTCGGCGCCGCTCAGCTGCTCGGCGAGGCCCAGGTAGCGGTCGCCGACGGCGCGCGTGGCGAGCTGCCCGAACCGCCCGCCCGGCATCCGCTCGCCGACGGTTCTGGCCGGGATCTGACCCAGCGCCAGCGCCGAGACGTCGCGGTCGTTGGAGCCCGGCACGAGCACGTCGACGTCGTAGCCGTCGACGCCCTCCCACGCCTGCAGCTCGGGGATGTTGGCGGCGTTGCCGCGCAGCAGCACGACGCGCCGTCGCCGCGCCGCGGAGCCCCCAGCCGGTGCAGCGGAATCGCCCATCGCCGGCAGCGTAGCGATCTCTACTCGGCGGCGAGCGGCTGGCGTCTCAGCAGCGCGTCGACCAGCTCGTCCGGGATCGTTCTCATCAGCCATGCGAGCACGCCGTAGACGACGACCGCGGCAACCGCGGCTATCGCGTCGGAGCCGGGCAGCAGCAGGCAGAGGCAGCCGGCCCCGGCGGCCAGCAGCAGCTTGGGCACGTAGCGCAGGTCGGGCCGCAGGTCGGGCTGCGCCCGCACCAGCAGCGTCATCCCCGCGAACGCCAGCACGACCTCGCCGATGCTCGCCGCCAGCGCCGCGCCGTTGGCGCCCCACAGCGGGATCAGCGTGAAGCCGAGCACGACGACGACGATCAGCGCCAGCAGGTTGACGAGCAGCAGCTCACGGTTGCGCTGCACCGCGATCAGCGAGGCGGTCGCCAGCTGCGTCACGAACGCGCCGGCGATCGCGACCGACTGGATCCGCAGCGCGTCGTCGGCGCCGGCGAACTCGCTGCCGCCGAGCACGGCGATGATCGGGACGGCGCCGACGGCGAGCACGAGCCCGATCCCGAGGCCGACCAGCAGCGCCGCCTCGCCCATCCGCTGCAGCGCATAGGCGAGCCGGTCACGGTTGGCGGCATGGGCGTGCGCGAGGATCGGGAAGGCTGCCCCCAGCATCATCTGGGGCACCCCGAGGAGGATCTCCGAGACGCGGTAGGAGGCGGCGAAGAGGCCGGTCTCGTGCTCACTCGCCAACAGCGAGCAGATCACGATCAGCGCGCGCACGTAGGTGCTGGTGACGACGAGGCTGAAGGCGACCGGCAGCGCCTCTCTCAGCAGCGGCCGCCACTCGCTCCAGGCGAAGCGCGGCATGACCCAGCTGCTGGTGCCGAGGAAGACGAGCGCCGCCGCGACCGCGACGGCCCCGGCGACGGCGTAGATGCCGAAGAACGGCAGCAGACCGGCGCCGGCGGCGATCAGCACGGCGATCCCGATCACGATCACGAGCTGGCGCGCGAAGTCGATCGCGGTCACCGCGCCGAGCCGCAGCTCGACGCTCAGCGGCATCGCCAACGCCGCCGCGGTCACGCCGAGGATCACGCCGACGCCTGCGACGACGGTGCCGGCGACGAGCGCGTTCGGATAGCCGGCGAGCACCGCGAAGAGCACGCCGAACGCGATCCCGATCGGCGTCAGCACCAGCCGGATCCCGAGCAGGTCGGCGAGCAGCGTGCGGCGGCGTTCGGCGTCAGCGTGAACGTAGACGCGCTGCCCGACGACGGTCAGGCCGGCGTCGGTCAGCCCCTGCACCATCGTCACGATCGCGATCACCGTCGTGTACTGACCGAACTCCGCGACGCCGAGGTGGCGCAGCAGGAACGGCGTCACGAGCGCTGTCAGGAAGAGCCCGGCGCCGTAGCCGAGCACGCGGATCATGCCGCCGCGGATCGCGCGGTGGCCGGCGTCGGGCGCGGTCAGCGCCTCCTCGGGCGCCGCCCGTCCCGTGCCAGCGGGGCTCGGCGCCTGCTCCGGCGCACTGGGATCGTCCGTGTTCATCGGCCGGTGACGGTACCGGCAGCCGCGCCCCAGGCCATCCGCGCCAGCCGTTCGCGCTCCCGCGGCGCGGCGTCGGCGTACTGGCGCGTGCGGTTGTCGGCGATCAGCAGGCGCTCCTGCGCGCCGCTGCGGAAGGTGCCGCTCGCCGGCCACTCCTCCGGTGGGTGGGCGCGGCCGTCGCGGTCGACGACGCGGGCGGCGCGATCGCGCGCGGCGAGCTGCCGCGTGATCCCGCGCTTGCCGCTCTCGAGCTGGTGGGCCGCGCTCTTGGAGCGGCCGATCCGCCAGTCGAGCGCGAGCATGTCGTCGCGCCGCAGCATGAAGCCGTTGGTGCGCAGGTGGGGGTTGGGGAACGGCGGGTACTGCAGCGCGCGCAGCGGCTTCAGCGGCCGCGGCGCCGCCGAGAAGGTGCTCTCGTGTGAGCCGGTCGCGCCGACGATGCCGACGCCGGGCGCGTGCAGCTGCTCGTGCAGCAGCGCCAGCCAGCCGTCGGCGAGCGGCTCGGAGTGGGAGTTGACGAAGCAGATGCTCTCGGCCCAGGCGACGTGGCCGGCCGCGAGCCGGTAGGCGGCGAGGTCCTGGATGCTCCGCGCCGGCCGCAGCGCCTCGTGCGGCAGCTCGTCGAGCGCGGCCGCGAAGGGCGCCGGCAGCGGCCCGGGCTCGAAGCCGTTGAGCACGACGACGAGGCGGTGATCGAGGCCCGGCGGGCGATCGTTATACGATCGCAGGAAGCGTTGGAGCGGCTCGACGCCGAGCGGCGCCCAGACGAGATGCACCAGACAGACAGGGGACACACCGACATGATCGCATCGGCGGCGTGAGCGCCCCCGGCCAGCCGCTCGTCACGATCGCCGTGCCGACGTACAACCGCGCGGCGACGCTCGAGCGCACGCTCGCCTCCGCGCTCGGCCAGACCCATCGCGAGCTGGAGCTGGTCGTCTCCGACCAGGCCTCGACCGACGGCACCGAGCGGCTCTGCCGCGCGCTGGCCGCCGCCGACGCGCGCGTGCGCTACCTGCGCCAGCCGACCAACGCCGGCGGTTCGACGGCCAACTTCAACCTGCTCGCCGCCGAGCTGCGCGGCCCGTACGCGATGCTGCTCGCGGACGACGACTGGCTCCAGCCAGACTACGTCGAGCGCTGCCTGCGGCTGCTCGTCGAGCGCCCGGAGCTGGCCGTCGCCTACGGCCGCGCGCGCTACTTCGACGGCGACCGCCACGTCGCCGACGGCCGTCTCCACGATCACCTCGAGGAGGCACCGGCGGCGCGTGTGACGACCTACTACCGCACCGTCGACGACAACGGCGTGATGTACGGCCTGATGCGCGCCGACGCGCTGCGCGGCGCGCTGCCGATGCCCAACGTGCTCGGCAACGACTGGCTGCTGATGGGGCGGGTCGCGGCCGCCGGCAAGATCGCGACGATCGAGCGGACGCACGTCGACCGCGCCGTCGGCGGCACGAGCGCGAGCGTCGAGAAGATCGTGCAGACGTTCGGGATCTCGAAGCTGCAGGCGCGGCTGCCGCACCTCACGGTCGCGTGGCAGGTGCTGGCCGACGTCGGCTGGCGCTCGCCGGCGTTCGCGTCGCTGCCGCGCGCGCAGCGGCTGCGCACGGCGCTCCTGTCCGCGCTCGGCGCGATCAACTGGCGCTCGCTCGCCTACCACGCGTTCGGCCCGCTGATCGAGCGCGCCGGGCGGCTGCCGGGGCTGCGCTGGACCTCGCGCGCACTGGCGGCCGTGCGCCGTCGTTTCGGCGGCGACGGCGTGCTGACGCCTCCGCCCGGCGAGGCCGACAGGTGAGCCGCCGCGTCCTCATCACCGGCGTCACCGGCCAGGACGGCGGGTACCTCGCCGAGCAGCTGCTGGCCGGCGGCGACGAGGTGATCGGAACCGTCCGCGCGCCGACCGCGCAGACGTTCGCGGCCGCCGGGCTGCCGCAGCTCGAGGGGCGCGTCGCGCTGCTGCCGGCCGACCTGCTGGTGCCCGAGACGGTGCGCGCGGCGATCGCCGCGACGCAGCCGGACGAGATCTACCACCTCGCGGCGCCGACGTTCGTGCCCGACTCGTGGGAGGACCCGACCGAGGTCGTGGCCGCCGTCGCCGGCGGCACCGCGGCCGTGCTCGCGGCGGCCGGCGCGCTGGCGCGCGACGTGCGCGTGCTGGTCGCGGCCTCCAGCGAGGTCTTCGGCGACGCCGGCGTCTCGCCGCAGTCCGAGACGGCGCCGATGCGCCCGCGCAGCCCCTACGGCGTCGCGAAGCTGGCCGCGCACGGCCTCGTCGGCGCGCTGCGCGCCCGTCACGACCGCTTCCTCGTCTCCGCGATCACCTTCAACCACGAGTCGCCGCGCCGGCCCGAGCGCTTCCTGCCGCGCAAGGTGACCGCGGGCGTCGCGGCGATCGCCGCCGGCCGCGCCGAGACGCTCACGCTCGGCGACCAGGCGGCGGTGCGCGACTGGTCGCACGCCCGCGACGTCGTCGCGGGAATGGTGCTGGCGCTGCGCCACGACGAGCCCGGCGACTACGTCTTCGCCTCCGGCGTCCCGCACACCGTCGGAGACCTCGTCGACGCCGCCTTCGCCGCCGCCGGCGTCGAGAGCCGCGCGCCCGACGGCGGCGACCGCGTGCTGGTCGACCCGCGCTTCGTGCGCCCGCCGGAGCAGTGGCCGCCGGTCGGCGACCCGGCGAAGGCGCGCGAGCTGCTCGGCTGGCAGCCGCGGACGTCGTTCGAGCAGCTCGTCGGCGAGATGGTCGCGGCCGACCTGGAGCGCGCGTGCGCGTCGCGCTGAACCTCGTCTACCTCGTCCCCGGCGAGACCGGCGGGATGGAGGTCTACGCCCGCGAGCTGCTGCCGCGGTTGGCCGCGCTGCCCGGCCTGGAGCCGGTCGCGATCGTCAGCAGACGGGCGGCCGAGGACCGCGACGCGCCCTGGAACGGCGTCGTCCAGTCGGTGCTGGCGCCGGTCGACGCCAGCGATCGCAAGCAGTGGGTGTGGGGCGAGCAGTGGCACGTGCCGAAGCTGGCGCGCTGGGTCAGAGCCGACCTCGTCCACTCGCTCGCCTCGACCGGGCCCGGCCGCCTCAGCGGCGGACCGCCGCGCGTGACGACCGTCCACGACCTCCACTACGCCGTCGCGCCGGAGGCCCACTTCGGCCTCCGCGGCCTCGGCATGAGAGTGCTCGTGCCGGCCGCGGTGCGCGCCTCGCGGCGCGTGATCGCCGACTCGCGGTCGACGAAGGACGACGTCGTCAGATTCATCGGCACCGCCGCCGACCAGGTCGACGTCGTCCACCTCGCGACGACGCTGCCGCCGGCCGACGCGCCGGTCACGCCGGAGGCCGAGCTGCGCGAGCGGCTCGGCCTCGGCGCGCGGCCGCTGCTGCTGAGCCTCGCCGCCAAGCGGCCGCACAAGAACGTCGAGGGGCTGATCGACGCGCTCGCGCTGATCCCGGACGAGCGCCGCCCGCTGCTGGTCGTGCCTGGCTACGAGACCGAGCACGAGGCGGTGCTGCTGGAGCGGGCGCGGCAGCGCGGCGTCGCGGAGCAGCTGCGCTTCCCCGGCTGGCTCTCGCGCGCCGACGTCGAGGGGCTGTGGCGCGCCTGCACCGCGCACCTCTTCCCCTCCTTCTACGAGGGCTTCGGCCTGCCGGTGCTGGAGGCGATGGCGCGTGGCGTGCCGGGCGCCTGCTCGGACCGCGCGTCGATGCCGGAGGTCGCCGGCGACGCCGCGCTGCTGTTCGACCCGGCCGACCCGGCCGCGATCCGCCGCGCGATCGAGCGGCTGCTCGATGACGAGCCGCTGCGCGCGCGGCTGCGCGACGCCGGGCTCGCGCGGGCCGCCGCCTTCTCGTGGGAGCGAACGGCGCGCGA
This sequence comes from Conexibacter stalactiti, assembly GCF_033542075.1. Classification (NCBI taxonomy): domain Bacteria; kingdom Bacillati; phylum Actinomycetota; class Thermoleophilia; order Solirubrobacterales; family Conexibacteraceae; genus Conexibacter; species Conexibacter stalactiti. The sequence goes on along the minus strand of NZ_JAWSTH010000007.1, from coordinate 64,160 downwards.
GACCGTCCGCAGCTACGAGCTGGCGCTCGCCGGCGGCTGACGACCCGCCCGGGGCGACATCGCTACGGTGGTCCTCTCAATGCACCGACTCGCTCGCATCGCATGGGTCTGAAGGACGCGGCCGTCAACGCGCGCTGGCGCCTCGCGGGTCACCGCCGTCCGCTGCCGGACGGCTTCGTCGCACCGCTCGGCGGGCTGCGCGGGCTCGAGGTCGGCGGCCCGACCGATCGCTTCAAGCGCGACGGCATCTGCCCCGTCTACCCGCGGCTGGCGAGCTGCGACGCGGTCCAGTGGCGGGCCGACACGGCCTGGCACAGACTCGACGAAGCGGCTCCCTACGCGCCCGACGGCACGCCCGCCGGCAAGCTCGTCGTCGTCGAGCGCGGTGAGCTGGAGGGCCTGCCGGACGCCAATTGGGACGTGCTGCTGACGTCGCACGTGATCGAGCACTTCGCCAACCCGCTGGCTGAGCTGGCCGCCTGGCGGCGCGTGCTCGTGCCGGAGGGCTGGGTCCTGATGGTCGCGCCCCACTACGCCGGAACGTTCGACCATCGGCGCGCGGTCACGACGCTCGACCACATCGTCGCCGACCAGACGGCCGGCACCGGCGAGGACGACCTCACGCACCTCGACGAGACGCTGCGGCTGCACGACCGCGCACGCGACGCCGACGACTCGCCGCGCGAGCAGTGGGAGGCGGCACGACGGGACAACCTCAACACGCGGCTGCTGCACCACCACGTCTTCGACGGCGAGGCGCTCCTGCGCCTGCTCGACCGCGCCGGCGTGCAGGTCCACCGGATGGCCGTGCGCCACCCGCACGACACCTTCGTGCTCGGCCGCTTCGTCGCCGACGGCGCGACGCCCGACAACGCGGCCGTGCTGGCCGCCGACGCCCCGTGGCGCCGGCGCAGCCCGTTCGCCTGCGACCGCCGGCCCTAGGGGGCCAGCAGCGCCAGGTCGGCGCGCGTCATCAGGCGGATCAGCTCCTCGAAGGTCGTCTCGGGGACCCAGCCGAGTCTCTCCTTCGCCTTCGTCGGATCGCCGATCAGCAGGTCGACCTCGGCCGGGCGCACGAATCTCGGGTCGATCCGCACGTATCTCTCCCAGTCGCCGAGACCGGCCTCGTCGAACGCGACCTCGACGCACTCGCGCACGGTGTTGGTCTGCCCGGTCGCGATCACGAAGTCCTCGGGCGTGTCCTGCTGCAGCATCAGCCACATCGCCTGCACGTAGTCCTTCGCGTAGCCCCAGTCGCGCTTGGCGTCGAGGTTGCCGAGCGCCAGCTCGTCTCTGAGGCCGTGCTTGATCGCGGCGGCGTGCCACGTGATCTTGCGCGTCACGAACTCCAGCCCGCGACGCGGCGACTCGTGATTGAAGAGGATGCCGCTGGTCGCGTGCAGGTCGTACGACTCGCGGTAGTTGATCGTGATGAAGTGGCCGTAGACCTTCGCGACGCCGTAGGGCGAGCGCGGGTAGAGCGGCGTCTCCTCGTTCTGCGGAACCTCGCGCACCTTGCCGAACATCTCGGAGCTGGAGGCCTGGTAGAAGCGCGCCTCCGGCGCCGCCTCGCGAACCGCTTCGAGCATCCGCGTGACGCCGACGCCGGTGAAGTCGGCGGTCAGCGTCGGCTGCACCCACGAGAGCGCCACGAAGCTCATCGCCGCGAGGTTGTAGATCTCCTCAGGCGCGGAGGCGCGGAGCGTGTCGACGAGCGAGCGCTGGTCGAGCAGATCGCCCTGGTGGAGGGTGATGCGGTCGCGCAGGTGCTCGATGCGGTCGAACTTCTCGGTGGAGGCGCGGCGCACCATCCCATGCACCTCGTACCCCTGCTCGAGCAGCAGCTCGGCGAGGTAGGAGCCGTCCTGGCCGGTGATCCCGGTGATGAGCGCTCTCTTGGGGGATGACATGGCCAGCAGCCTACGAAACGGCGCAGCGGGCCGTCACCGCGACGGCGCGCGGCGCGCGGCCGCGACGAGCGTCTCCAGCGTCGTCTCGACGTGGCGCTCCCACGAGAAGCCGGCGGCCCGCCGACGGCCCTCCCGCGCCAGCCGCGCGACCAGCTCCTCGTCGCCGAGCCCGCGCGCGAGCGCCGCGCGCAGCGCCGCGACGTCGTGCGGATCGGCGTAGATCGCCGCCTCGCCGGCGACCTCCGGCAGGCTCGAGACCGGCGAGGTCAGCACCGCCGTGCCGGCGTGCATCGCCTCCAGCAGCGGCAGCCCGAAGCCCTCGTAGATCGACGGGTACGCGAACAGCTCGGCGCCGCTGTAGAGGCCGGCGAGGTCCTCCTCGTCGACGAAGCCGAGCACCTGCACGAGGTCGGGATGGCGCGCGAGCACCACGTCGAGCTCGTCGCGCTCCCAGCCGCGCGCCCCGACCAGCGCCAGCCGCGCCCCGCGCCGCTCGGTGTCGGTCAGTCCCGCGAACGCCTCGATCAGTCGCGGCAGGTTCTTGCGCGGCTCCAGCGTGCCGACCGACAGCACGTACGGGCCTTCGAGCGCGTGGCGCTCGCGGACGCGCGCGACGTCGGCGCCGGTCGCGCCGCGGAAGCCGTCGGAGGCGGCCAGCGGCGCGACGACGACCAGCGGCGCGGCGCGCGGGAAGCGCGCGACGAGGTCGTCGGCGGTCGCCTGCGAGATCGCGATCACGGCGGCCGCGCGGCGCAGCGCCCACGGCAGCGTCGCGCGTTCGATCACCATCGAGCTGCGCTTCGGCGACAGGCGGCGGTCGAAGGTCGTCATGTCCATCGCCATCAGCACCGCCGGGATCCGCAGGAACCAGGCGGTCAGGTAGCTGTTGGTCGAGAGGTAGACGTCGCAGCGGCCGTTGGCGTGGTCGGCCGCGCGCACGTGCCAGAGCGGGTCCGGCCCGGGCAGCAGGACCCAGGTGAAGCGCTCGTCGAGCTCGACCTCGTCCCAGCGCTCGCGGGCGTAGAGCAGGAAGCGGTGGTCGGCGTCGCCGGCGGCGAGCGTGCGCAACTGCTCGCGCACGACCGTCCCGCGCCCGCCGCGCTCCTCGACCGCCGCGCGGCAGTCGAGCCCGATCGCCAGGCCGCCGGCCGCGTCCGCTCGCTGTCGTCTTCCGAACACAGCGGAAGGGTTGCAGACGACCGCGCGGCGCGGCGGTGGGCGTGCGTGCCGGTGCCCTGTCGCGGAGAGCCGATACCGTGCGCCGATGACCGCGACGAACCCGAACGAGATCCCGCCCTGGAAGCTGCGGGTCGGCGCGGCGCTCAGCCGCTCACGTCTGTTCGAGCGGTCTGGTCTCGGACCGGACTACATGCGCTGGCAGCGACGCCGCAGACGCGCCGCCCGCCGGGCGGCCGAGGCGCGCGGCGAGCAGCACCTCTCACGGCCGGCGCTGTACGACCTCGACGCCAAGCTGGAGCCGTACCTCGGCCCGATCGAGGGCGGGTACTTCGTCGAGGCAGGGGCCAACGACGGCTTCGACCAGTCGAACACGTACTACCTCGAGCGCTTCCGCGGCTGGCGCGGCCTGCTGGTCGAGCCGGTCCCGCACCTCCACCGCGAGGCGCAGCTCGAACGTCCCGCGTCGCGCGTCGTCCACGCCGCGCTGGTGGCGCCTGAGCTGGAGGGAACCGAGGTCGAGCTGCGCTACGGCGGGCTGATGACGGTCGTCAGCGGCTCGAAGGGCTCCGTCGCCGAGGAGCGCGACTACGTCAAGAGCGCCTTCCGGCTGGGGCTCGAGCCGGAGATGCTCGTGACTGCTCCGGGCCGCACCCTCTCAGCGCTGCTGGACGAAGCCGGCGCGCCGCAGATCGACTTCATGTCGCTGGACCTCGAGGGCTACGAGGCGAACGCGTTGCGCGGACTCGACTTCTCCCGTCACGCGCCGCGCTACCTGCTGACCGAGGCGTGGGACGACGACGACCGCGCGTCGATGTCGGCGCTGCTCGGCGCCCGCTACCGCTTCGTGGAGCAGCTGTCGCCGCAGGACGCGCTGTTCATGCGAGTCGACCGGCCGGACGACGACGGCGACGCGCCGGCGTGATTCGTCCGATGAGCCGGAGCCCGGTCCGCCCGTGAGCCGTCGTCCGCCCGCTCCGCCGTGGCTGCCGCTCGGCGCGATCGTCCTGCTCGCGGCGCTGCTGCGGATCCCGACGCTGGGGCAGCAGAGCATCTGGTTCGACGAGGCCGCGACGTGGCAGCTGACGCAGCTGCCGTTCGGCGACATGCTCAGCGCGCTGCCCGACAGAGAGAGCAACCCGCCGCTCTTCTACGTGCTCGAATGGCTCACGACGAGAGTCGTCGGTGACAGCGAGTTCGGTCTGCGGCTGGTCTCGGCGATCGCGGGCATGCTGCTGGTGCCGGTCGCCTTCGCACTCGGGCGGCGGATCGGCGGCGACCGCGCCGGGCTCGCGACGGCGCTGCTCATCGCCGTCAACCCGCTGCTGGTGTGGTTCTCGCAGGAGGCGCGCAGCTACGAGCTGGTCGCGCTGCTGAGCGCCGCCTCGCTGCTGCTGTTCCTGCGCGCGCTCGACGACGAGCGGCCGCGCTGGCTGGGCTGGTGGGCGCTGCTGTCGGCGTTGGCGCTGTGCAGCCACTACTTCGCCTGCTTCGTGCTCGCGCCGCAGCTGCTCTGGCTGCTGTGGAGACACCCGCGGCGGCGTGCCGTGCTCGCCGCGATCGGCGCGCTCGCCGTCGTCGCGCTCGCGCTGCTGCCGATGCTGCTGGCGCAGCGCGACAACCCCTACGACATCGCCGGCGCCTCGATCGTGACGCGGCTCGCGCAGATCCCGAAGCAGTTCCTGCTCGGCTACCGCGGCCCGCTGGCGGTCGCCAGCATCCTGCTCGGCACCGCGCTGATAGCGGGCGCGCTGTGGCTGCTGCTGCGGCACGCGGAGCGCCGCACGCGCGAGCGGGCGCTGCTGGTCGGCGCGATCGGCCTCTGCGGCCTGGCGCTGCCGCTGGCGGGCGCGGTCGTCGGCGCCGACTATCTCAACGCGCGCAACCTGATCCCCGCGCTGGTGCCGCTGGCTGCGACGCTCGGGGCCGGCTTCGCGACGGTCGAGCCGCGCCACGGCTGGCGCGTCGGCGCGGCCTTGGCGACGCTGCTGTCCCTGCTGTCGGTCGCGATCGTCGTCGCCGTCGCGGTCGACAAGGAGTACCAGCGGCCAGATTGGAAGGGGCTCGCACGCGCGCTCGGCGACTCCGACGAGGATCGCGCGATCGTCATCTCGCCGGCCAACGGCGAGGTCGCGCTGCAGTACTACCGGCGGCCGATGCACATGCTGCCGTACGGCGGCAGAGAGCTGCGCGAGGTCGACGTCGTCTCGGTCGCCGGCTCGACCGGCCCCGGCGACCCGCCGAGACTGCCGCAGCAGGTCGGCACCGCCCCGTCGGTGGGCGCCTACGGGCCGCCGGAGCGGACGCAGACCGACACCTACGTGATGCTGAGATTCCGCCAGCCGACGCCGTCGCTGCTGCAGCCCGAGCCGATCGCGACGGTGCGCTTCTCGGTGCTGCCGCCCGCGGTCAACCTGCTGCCGGCGAGCAGATGACGACGCCGCACGCTGGGCGCAGCCTTGCGGCCGCGCGCCTCCGCATGCCCTAAACTTCGGTCACACAAGCGATTTCGCATCCGCGCGGGGCGGTTTTCACGAAATCGCAGATCAACTTCGCAACCTTCTGTTGTTTGGCCCGTTGACGTTGGCGGAACTCTCCACCAAATCGTCTCCGCGGCGACCACCGTATGTCCACTTCCTCCTTCGAAGTCATCCCTCCTTCCCCCGCCTCCGCCCCGCAGCCCGTGGCGGCGTCGGCGCTGCCGGTCGTCGAGCAGATCTCGGTGCTCGACGTCCCGCTCGCGCTGACCGACTACGAGCGCGCGCTCGACTGGATCGACGCCGCCGTCGCCACCGGAGCGCGTGAGTACGTCTGCGTCGCCGCCGTCCACACGGTGATGGAGTCGCGCGAGGACGAGGCGCTGCGCAGCGCCGTCGAAGGGGCGGCCTTCACCGTCCCCGACGGCCAGCCGCTGGCCTGGGCCCTGCGCGCGCTCGGCCACGACATCGACAGCCGCGTGTACGGCCCCGAGCTGATGGCCCGCGCCTGCGAGCGTGCCGCCCGCACCGGCCAGCGCCACTACCTCTACGGCGGGCGCGACCAGAGCGCGCTCTTCAAGCTGACGCTGAGGCTGCGGCAGCGGTTCCCCGGCCTGCGCATCGTCGGCGGCTACTCGCCGCCCTTCCGCGCGATGTCGGAGGCCGAGCTGGACGCGGTCGCGGTCGACATCAACCGCGCCCGCCCGGACGTCGTCTGGGTCGGCATCGGCGTGCCGAAGCAGGAGAAGTGGATGGCCGCGATGCGCGACCGCCTCGACGCTCCCGTGCTGGTCGGCGTCGGCGCCGCCTTCGACTTCCACGCCGGCCTCGTGCCGCAGGCGCCCGGCTGGATGCAGCGCAGCGGCCTCGAGTGGCTCTACCGCCTCAAGCAGGAGCCGAGACGGCTGTGGAAGCGCTACGCGCGCCACAACCCCCGCTTCGTCACGGGTTTTGCGAAGCAGTGGGCCGCGGCCCGACGCACCCGCCCGTAGCGAAGCCGCAGCCGCCGCGCAGGAGCGGGTCGCTGACCCGTGAGACCGCAGATCACTGGTCGCACCGATCGTTTTCCTGCGCTCGGAGCTGCCGAGCGCATCGTCTTTGTGTTGCGCCGTAAAGCGGCGACGTAGCGGCGCATACGTTCGCGCCGCCGTGGTGCCGACCCATGGGGGCGTCGGCGACGGCCGAACACAGGAGAAGGAATGGCATCGCTTCGCCGTGCGCGCTCGTGCGCACTGTCGGTGCTGCTGCTCGGAGCGGTCGCGCTCACGTGGTCGGGCTCTGCTCAGGCCACGTGGCTCACCGGGATCGCGGACGAGAACGTCGCCACGTGGTCGCCGACGGCCGTCTGGTGGTCGACGTCGCTCGGGCACGTCAGACAGATGCGCCACATCACCCGCTGGGACGTCGCTCAGCTGCCGACGACCCATCCGGCCCGGCAGGCGACGCAGAACTGGCTGGACTCGGTCAGATCGCTGGGCAAGAGACCGTTGATCTCATTCGGGCCGGCCTGCGGCAAAGGGGCCCCGCCCTGCACCGGCCCGACGCTCGATCAGTACGAGGAGGCCGTGGCGACGTTCCGCTCAACCTTCAGAGATGTCACCGAGTTCACCGCGTGGAATGAGCCCAACCATCACCTGCTCTCGAGCACGGGCACCGAGAACAACCCGACCGCGAACGACGCTCAGCTCGCGGCCCAATTCTGGAACGCGCTCGACAGAATCTGCGGGACCGGAGCGACCTGCACCGTCGCCGCCGGCGACATGCTCGACGGTGACCCGGCCGGCACCGGCTTCGACACCTATCTGACGACGTACAAGAACGCACTGTCACGCTCGCCGAGCGTCTGGGCGCTGCACCCGTACTCGGCGATCAACTCCAACAACGACACGAAGATCAGAAGCTTCCTCGCGGCGACCGGCGGCGCGCCCGTCTGGTTCACCGAGGCCGGCGCCTTCTACTGCCAGCCGGGCGCGACCGAGCCGATCGGCGGCACACCCGTCTGGGGCGCCGCCGTGCAGCGCAACGCGATGTGGACCCTGCGCAACTTCGCGCTCACCTACGCGGCGCGCGTCCAGCGCGTCTACTACTACCACCACGCCCGTTCCGCAGGCGTCACGAGAGCCTGCGCCAACGGCTGGGACTCCGGCCTGCTCGGGTCCGGCGACGTCGAACGGGCGGCGCTGAGAATCGCCCGCAACGGCGCGCCGATACCGATGCTGTTCAAGGACGGCACCTGGAGACAGCGCTTCTCGTACGACACCGCGAACGACCCCAATCGCGTCGTCGCCTGGGGCCAGCCCGGCGACCAGCCGGTCTTCGGCGACTGGGACGGCGACGGCGTCACCACGCCCGGAATCTTCCGCAACGGCACCTGGTGGCTGACGAACGACCCGCTGGCGCTCGACGGCAGCAGAGCGCTCGTCTTCAGCTACGGCGGCGCCGGCGACACCGCGGTCGCGGGCGACTGGAACGGCGACGGCATCGACACGGTCGGCGTGCGCCAAGGCAACACATTCCACCTCTCCAACACGAACGCGTCCGGGCCGACGGCGTACCACTTCTCGTTCGGCGATCCCGGCAACGCGGTCGTCGTCGGCAACTGGGATGGGGATCGCGGCGGGCCCTACGGCGCCGGCAGCGACGGCATCGCCATCGTCGTCGGCGACGCGTGGTACGTGAAGAACAACCTCAGCGGCAGCGCGGCCGACACCGGCTGGTTCTACGGCGGCCCCGGCGACAAGCCTGTCGCTGGCGACTGGGATGGCGACGGGCAGGACGATCCCGGCGTCTTCCGCAACATCGGCGGCAGAGGCGCGTGGTTCCTCGGCAAGCAGGGCCAGTCAGCCAACCTCACCGGCTTCTGGTCGTACTTCGCGGACGGCAGCGAGACGCCGCTCACCGGCTGAGCGTCCTGCCCGCCGTGCGGCCCAGCCCCATGCAGGGGCTGGGCCGCACGACCCGATACCCTTGTCCCGGTGAGCAGCCCCGCCCCCGACGTCGCGGTCATCGGCCTCGGCCGGATCGGACTCCCCCTCGCCCTCAGCTTCGCCGACCGCGGTCTGTCCGTGATCGGCGTCGACAACGACGCCGCCCGCCTCGGGGCGATCTCCGCCGGCCAGATGCCGTTCAAGGAGACCGGCGCCGACGAGCTGATCGAGCGCGTCCACGCCTCCGGCCGGCTGACGACGACCTCCTCGGTCACCGACGCCGCCGCCGCCAACGCGATCGTGCTGACGCTTGGAACGCCGTCGCTGTCGCACATCGAGATCGACATGAGCGACATCCGCTCCGTGCTCGACGACCTGCTGCCGCTGCTGCGGCCGGGCCAGACGATCGTGCTGCGCTCGACGATCGCGCCCGGGACGACCGAGTTCGTCGCCGGCTACCTGGAGCGCAAGCGCGGCCTGCGCGCCGGCGAGGAGATCTTCGTCGCGCACGCGCCGGAGCGGATCGCCGCCGGCCGCTTCCTCGAGGAGATCGACACGCTGCCGTGCATCATCGGCGGCGTCGGCGAGGAGGCCGGGGCGCGCACCGCGGCGCTGTTCGAGGTCTTCGACGCCGAGATCGTGCAGACGACGCCGGTGCAGGCCGAGCTGGCGAAGATCTGGGCGAACATCATGCGCTACACGACCTTCGCGCTGCCGAACCTGCTGATGATGGACTGCGAGCAGTACGGCGCGAACGTCTTCGACGTGATCGACCTCGTCAACAAGGACTATCCGCGCGGCGGGCTCGCGCAGCCGGGCTTCACCGCCGGCACCTGCCTGCGCAAGGACTTCGCCTTCTCCGAGGAGCGCTCCAACGCCCCCGGCATGCTGCTGGCGGTCTCGCGCGTCAACGAGTCGGTGCCGAACTTCCTCGTCACCGGCCTCAAGCGGCGGATCGGCGGCGGCACGCTGCGCGATCGCAAGGTCGCCGTGCTCGGGCTCGCCTTCAAGCGCGACACCGACGACGAGCGCGACTCGCTCGCGCACAAGCTGGTGCGGCTGCTGGAGCGTGAGCTGGCCGACGTCGCGGTGCACGACCCGCACGTCGCCTCGCCGACGCAGCCGCTCGACGAAGCGCTGCGCGACGCCGACGTCGTCGTCGTCGCCGCCAACCACTCCGACTTCTCGACGCCCGCGACGGCGCAGGCGATAGCGGCGCTGGCCGCGGACGACGCGCTCGTCGTCGACCCCTGGAACTGCCTCGGCAGCGGCCAGGTGTTCGCGTTCGCCGACGAGCTGACCCGCATCTCCGGAACGGAGCCCTCCCACTCATGACCCGTGTGCTCGTCACGGGCGGCGCCGGCACGATCGGCGCCGCTGTCGTCCGCCGCCTGCTGCGCGATCCCGCCTACGAGGTGCGCGTCTCCGACCAGCGCGAGGCGCCGCAGTGGATGCGCGAGGGCTGCGAGATCCACACCGGCGACCTGCGCGACGTCGCGCAGGCGCGCCAGGCGATGAAGGACTGCCCGCTCGTCATCCACCTTGCCGCGATCGTCGGCGGGATCGGCAACTTCCACAAGCTGCCGCACACGCTGACCGAGGTCAACAACGGCCTCTACAACGGCGTCTTCCGCGCCGCGCTCGACCTCGGCGTCGAGCGCTTCACGTACGTCTCGTCGTCGATGGTGTTCGAGAACGCGACCGAGTACCCGACGACCGAGGCCTACCTGCCGCACTGCCCGGTGCCGACCTCCGCCTACGGCTTCTCGAAGCTGACCGGCGAGGTCTACTGCCGCGCCGCGCACGTCGAGCACGGCCTGCCGTACACGATCTGCCGCCCCTTCAACGCCTACGGACCAGGCGAGGTGCCCGACCCCGAGCCGGGCATCGCGCACATGGTCCCGGACGTGATCAAGAAGGTCTTGAGCGGTCAGAAGCCGCTGGAGATCTTCGGCTCCGGCAGACAGACGCGCACGCTGACCCACATCGACGACATCGCCGACGGCATCGTCGTCGCGACCGGGCACCCGGCAGCGCTCAACGAGGACTTCAACATCTCCGCCTCCGAGGAGCTGACGATCGCCGAGACGGCGCGGATCATCTGGGAGGCGTGCGGCGAGGATCCGGCCGCCTTCGAGCTGAAGCACCTGCCGACCTTCGAGGTCGACGTCGTGCGCCGCTGGCCGTCGGTCGAGAAGGCGAGAGAGCTGCTCGGCTGGGAGTCGCGGATCAGCGTCCGCGACGGCATCGCCCAGACGGTCGCCTGGCTGCGTGAGCAGGACCTCACGCAGTCGAGCCACCTCAGCGCGCTCGGCAAGTAGCGCGCGGGAGACCCCTCCCACCGTGGCGGGTCGATCCCGGCGCGGCGCTGTCGCGTACCCGCGCGGGCGACCACCATAGAACGATGAGTTTTTGGTTGTCAAGCCGCTGGCGAGCCACTAACCTCGCGCCATGCAGATGGCTCCAGTGAACGACAACGTCTTGTCGGGCGACTTCTCGCCCGAGGACTTTTCCCTGTTTGCAAAGCGAACGCGGTTCTTCACCGCGATCGCTGCGGAGGTCGGGGAGCGTGGTTACGTCGACACGTCGGTCGCGCACGTGCTCAGACGAGCCGGCATGTCGCGCAAGACGTTTTATGAGCTGTTCACGAACAAGGAAGACTGCTTCGTGCAGGCGTACGACGCCGGCCTGCTGCGGATGCGGATGCTCGTCGGCGCGGCCTACCACGAGGGCGAGTGGCGGACGCTGCGCGAGCGGGTCGAGTCGGGACTGCTGGCGTTTCTGGACTGCTGCGCCGCCGAGCCGGCCTTCGCGCGGATGTGCGTCGTCGAGGTGCTCGCCGCCGGGCCGCTCGCGCGCTCACGGCGCGACGCCGCGATCCTCGACTTCGCGCGCTTCATCGAGTTTCCGCGCGAAGAAGCGCGCGGGGCCGCGGCGCCGAGCCTCGTCTCCGAGGCGATCGCAGGCGGGATCTACGGAATCGTCTACACGCGGATCGCCCGCGGTGAGACCGAGGAGCTGCCGCAGCTGCTCGACGAACTGATGGACGCCGGACTGGGGCAGCTCGTAGAGCGCGACGACGCGCACTGACAAGGGGGAACGCCGCCGTCGGCGGCGCCGGGGACGGAGGAGAGGTTCGCGCGTGCAATGCACCGAAAACGGAAACAGTGAGTTTCTGTAGCATGGACGACCGTGAGGAGAGCGGCGGCAACGGGCTGATGACACCGGCCCCTTGGACCCAACAGCACGACGGGCAGCTGCCCGCCGGCCGACATGGCCTTTCGCGCGACTTCGTCGCGCAATCGCAGCGCGCCCGGATCCTCGACGCGCTGATCGCCTGCGTCGGCGAGCAGGGCTATCCGGAGACGCGCGTGACGGATCTGATCGCGCGCTCGGGCGTCTCGCGCAAGACCTTCTACGAGCACTTCGCGGACAAGGAGGAGTGCTTCCTCGCCGCCTACGACGCCTCCGTCTCGCTGCTGATGGGCGGCGTCACCGCCGCCTACGAAGCCGAGGACGAGTGGATCGACGCGATCCGCGCCGCGCTCACCGCCTTCCTCGGCTTCCTCGCCGAGCACCCGGACCTGACGCGGCTCTGCATCGTCGACGTCCATGCGGTCGGCACGCGCGGGCTGGCACGGCGCGACGCCGCCGTGCGCGGCTTCTACTACTTCCTCGACGCCGGCCGCGCCGACGCGCCGCGCGCGTTGCCCGGCCTGACCGCCGAGGCGGTCACCGGCGGCATGTACGAGATCGTCTACGGCCGCGTGCTGCGCGACGCGATCGACGAGCTGCCGCGGCTGCTGCCCGAGCTGATGTATTGGGCGATGATGCCGTTCCTCGGCCACGACGCCGCCGTCGCGGAGATGGAGCGGCTGCGGTCGGAGGCGGCGCCGGCGCCGCCGCTCGCCGCGCCCGCTGCCGTGCCGCCGCGGCGCAGCGGCCGCAAGCCGCGCGCCGAGGAGCTGGCCGACGGCGAGACGGTCGCGATCCCGCCCCGCCGCAGCGGTCGCAGAGCGCGCCAGAAGCCAGACGACGCGGCGTAGTCGACGGCCGGGCCGCGCGCTGCGCCGCACGCGCGCGGCAGGCCGCCCCGCGCGCGTTCAGCCGCCCGCCGCGTCGGCCACGGTGAGCCGCGTCACGCCGCTCGCCGCGACGCCGATGCAGCCGCTCAGCGCCTCCGCGAGCGAGCTGAGGAAGTCGAGCTCGTCGCGGTCGAAGTCGCGCGGCGCGTCATGCAGCACCGCGAGCACGCCGCGGCCGTCGCCGATCCCGATCCAGCAGCCGCTGCGCACGTTCGCGTCGAGCGCGAACGCCGCATGCTCGGCGTCGCGCACGACGATCGGGCTGCTGCCGGTCAGCGCGACGGCGGCCGGCGTCCCGAGCGTCGCGACGCGCTGCCTGCCGACCAGCCCCGGTCGCCAGCCGTGGCCGGCGCGCAGCAGCAGCCCGCCGTCACGCCGCAGCTCGAAGACGCCGCTGCGGCGGACGCCGAGCACGTCGGCGGCCGCGTCGGCGGCGCAGGCGAGCAGTCGCGCCGGCTCGTCGCCGCGCAGGACGCCGGCGAGCAGCCGCGTCAGCTGGCGCGCCGCGTCGAGCCGCAGCCGCAGCGCGACCTCGACCCGCTTGCGCTCGGTCACCTCGGCGACGGTCGTGAGCGTGCCGCGGCGCCGCCCGGCCGCGTCGACGAGCGGCGTCGAGGTCGTCGCGACCCACAGCCGTACGCCGTCGGCGCGCAGCAGCTGACGGTCGCCGCGCTCGGGCTCGTCGGGCACCTGACCGGCCAGCGACAGCGGCAGCGGATCGACGAAGTCGCCCATCGGCAGCCCGATGAGGCGGCTCGCGGGCAGCGCGACCAGCTCGCTCAGCGCCGGCGTGACCGCGAGCGTGCGGCCGGCGGGGTCGGTCGCCCAGACGGCCGCGTGGCTGCGCCGCATCAGCTGCTCGGCGAGCGTCGTGGCGTCGAGCGGATCGGGCCCGGTCAGCGCGCCCGGAGCGGCAGCGGTGACGCCGGCCCCCGGCGACGTGACGCCCTTCGCGAGCGCACGTCGCGTCGCTCTGCCGACGAGCGACTCCAGCAGCGTCTGCTCACGCAGCGAGTACGGCGCGCCGCCGCGGTCGCGCAGCGCGGCGACGATCCCGACGACCTCGCCGCGCCACCGCAGCGGCACCACCATCAGCCCGGCGACCTCGTGCGGCAGGGGATGGCCGCAGCCGTCGAGCCGCGACCCCTCGCGCGCCGCGGGCGGGTTCAGGCGCAGCGGCCGCCCGTCGACGACGACGGTCGCCGCCCAGCCGTCCCGCACGCGTCGCGGGCTGGCGTCGGCAGAGGCCGCGATCAGCGCGCGGCGCGCCTCGTCGCGGTGATCGACGGCGATCGCGTGCAGCAGCTCGCGACGCTCGTCGAGCAGCCGCACGACACAGCCGTCCCCGATCGCGTTCGCGACCGCACGCGCGATCTCATCCATCTCGCTCCGCCCCGGCGGCGCAGCCCTGCTCGTCATCTCTCTCCTTGCTGCCGCCTGCGACCGCTGGCGTCCGCCCACCCTAATGTCTTCGCCTAGACAATTGTGTTTATCCTGGCGCGCAGCCGAGCGCGCAGCCGCATCTCGCGCGCGCCTCTAACGTAGTCCCGGCATGAGCGCCCCGCCCGCAACGATCGTCGTGCCGACGCGCGACCGGCCCGGCTACCTCGACGTCGCGCTCGCCTCGCTCGCGCCGCAGGCCGCGGCGCTCGGCGCCGAGCTGCTGGTCGTGCTCGACGGCCCCGACGAGACGAGCGCCGCCGTCGCCGCCGGCCGCAACGCACGCGTCGTCGCCTTCGACGCGCCGCGCGGGCTCAACGCCGCCCGCAACGCCGGCGTCGACGCCGCCTTCGCCGACCTGATCGTGTTCGTCGACGATGACGTGCACGCGCCGCCGAGCTGGCTCGGAGCACTGCTGGCGGCGGTTGCCGCGACGCCCGAGCGCGACGTCTTCACCGGGCCGATCCGCGCCGTCCTGGAGGGCGGCGGCCCGCATCTCTGCGGCCGCGACGCACCGCCGATCACCGCCTTCGACGCCGGCCCCGCCGACACCGACGTACCGCTCGGCTGGGGCGCCAACCTGGCGATCCGGCGGTCGGCGTTCGAAACGGTCGGCCGCTTCGACGAGTCGATCCACAACGGCGGCGACGAGGAGGAGTGGCAGGAGCGCCACCGCGGCGCCGGCGGCCACGTTCGCTACGTCGCCGCCGCCGCGCTCGATCATCGCCGCACCGCCGCCGACGCGACACTGCGCAAGCTCGCCCGCGCCGGCTACCACCGCGGCCGCGCCGGCCGCCGCAACGACGTGCGCAAGGGCGCCGCGCCGTCGCTGGGACGGGAGCTGCTGACCTTCGCCGGCTGCTGCCTGCACGTCCCCCGCCGCCTCTGCCTCGGCGGCGTGATCATGGCCGCTCACAGCGCCGGCCGGATCCGCGAGGCGACCGGGCGATGAGTGAGGAGCGTCATCCCGCACCCCTTGGCGGGGGTCCAGCTGACGGTGCTCCCTTCGCCTCCGGCGAGTCGGGGATCGTCGCGGGGGTGCGCGCCAACGTGCGCACGCGCCTGCTCGACGCCGCGCTCGACGCCCGTCGCGCCGCGACGCTCGAGCCGTGGCGCCTGCGGCGCGCGGCCGCCGCGAGCCCGCCGCGCAGGCGCGTGCTCGTGCTGGGGATCGAGCGCACCGACCGCGAGAACCTGATGGCGCAGGCGCGCACCGAGCTGCTGCGCTCGCGGCACGAGGTCGAGATCGCGACGACCGACGTCGGCGGGCGCGGCAAGTGGGAGAACCTCAACCTGCTGCTCGCCGACCACCCCGCGCAGGGGCGCGACTGGCTGCTGGTGATCGACGACGACGTCGAGCTGCCGCGCGGCTTCCTCGACGACTTCCTCTTCCTCGCCGAGCGCTTCGGGCTGCGGATGGCGCAGCCGGCCCATCGCCGCCGCTCGCACGCGGCATGGCGCGTGACGCGGCGGCGCGGCGGCAGCGTCGTGCGCGAGACGGGCTTCGTCGAGATCGGTCCGATCAGCGCCTTCCACGCCGACACCTTCCCGACGCTGCTGCCGTTCCCCGACCTGCGCGCCGGCTGGGGCCTCGACGCGCACTGGGCCGCGCTCGCGCATGCGCGCGGATGGCCGATCGGCGTCGTCGACGCGACCCCGATCCGACACGTGCTGCGCCCGATCGCCGACAGCTACAAGCGCGAGGAGGCGCTGGCGGAGGCGCGCGCTTACCTCGCCGGCCGCGAGCAGGTCACGGCGGAGCAGGCGCAGCGCACGACCGCGACGCACCGGGGGTGGCGATGAGCGCCGGCCGCGCGAGCGCGTCGAGCCGCCGGCGCGGGAGCTCGCGATGAAGGTCGCCGTCGTCGCCGAGTTCTATCCGCGCGCGAACGACCCGGTGCTGGGCGTCTGGGCCCACCGCCAGGCGCTCGCCGCGCGCGCCGCCGGCGCCGACGTGCGCGTGCTCGTGCTGCACCGCCCGCTGCCGCCGCTGGCCGCCGTCAAGCGCGGCGACGTGCGCGCGCTGCGCGCCGCGCTGAGCCAGCCGCGCGCGGTCGAGCTGGACGGGATCGAGGTCACCTACGTGCCGTACGTCTCGCCGCCGCGGCCGTGGAGCTACGGCGCCTGGGGCGCGTGGGCGGCGCCGGCGCTGAAGCGCGCGCTGCGCGACCTGCACGTGCGCTTCCCGTTCGAGCTCGTCCACGCCCACTACGCCGTCCCGGCCGGCGACGCGGTGCGGCGG
This sequence comes from Conexibacter stalactiti, assembly GCF_033542075.1. Taxonomy (NCBI): domain Bacteria; kingdom Bacillati; phylum Actinomycetota; class Thermoleophilia; order Solirubrobacterales; family Conexibacteraceae; genus Conexibacter; species Conexibacter stalactiti. The sequence continues at coordinate 47,903 of NZ_JAWSTH010000007.1, read as the reverse complement.
GCGCTGCCCGGCGCGCCGTTGGTCGTCTCGGTCCACGGCGGCGACGTGCTCGCGACGATCGATCGCGGCCCCTACGCCCGCCGTACCGTCGCGCGCACCTTCGCGCACGCGCGGCTGGTGCTCGCCAACAGCGCCGGCACGGCCGTCCGCTGCCGCGCCGCCGGCGCCCCCGCCGACGCCGTCGAGGTCGTCCACCTCGGCACCGACCTGCCGCCGGCGCGCGAGCCGGATGCGGACGGCGCGCACGACGCCGCCGACGCGGAACGCAGCGCCGCCCCGCCGACGCTCGTCACCGTCGGCCACCTCGTCGCGCGCAAGCGCCACGCCGACGTCGTCGAGGCGCTCGCGCGCCTGCGCGACGACCATCCGGCGCTGCGCTACGAGATCGTCGGCGACGGCCCCGAGCGCGCTCCGCTGGCGGCGCTGGCGCAGCGGCTCGGCGTCGCCGACCGCGTCGACTTCCGCGGCCAGCTGCCGCCGGCACAGGCGCACGCGCAGGCCCAGCGCGCCGACCTGTTCGTGCTGCCGAGCGTCGACGAGGCGTTCGGCGTCGCGTACATCGAGGCGATGGCCGGCGGCGTCCCCGTGATCGGCTGCGCCGGCGAGGACGGGCCGGAGGAGATCGCGGCCGCCGGCGGCGGGATCGTGCGCGTGCCGCCGCGCGACCCGGCCGCGCTGGCCGCGCGGATCGACGAGCTGCTGCGCGACACGTCCGCCCGCCGCGCGCTCGGCGCCGCGGCGCGGGCGACGGTCGAGCAGCGCTTCACATGGGAGCGTTGCGGCGCCAGCACCGTCGCGGCATATGAGCGCGCGCTCGCGCGCTGACCGCGCTCTGACGGCCGGGTTTCACGCTCTGGAGTCGGGGTACCACGCGGGCAAGGTGTTCTCCCGGCCCGGCGCGCCTCGGGTCGGGAGGCGCCTCAGCCGCGCTGGTCCTGGTCGACGGAGGCCGCCCCCGGTCCCGGGCTTCCGTCGCCAGCGCGGCATCCTTCGGCGCAGTTGGGGAGGAGCACCGGCATCTGCCGATGTTCCTCCCCCGCGCCGGAGGCGCTCCTCGCGGCATCAGCACCCGGCGGTCGTGCGCAACTTCGCTCAGCCGCCGCCGTTGAGGAGACGAGCGGCCGTAACACGGCTGCCGGCCCCGGACACAACCCCTTGGTAGGTTGAAACCACTCCGAAGGGAACCGTTTCGCATGCTCCGACCGACACTCCTGATCGCCCTCTTCGCACTCGCCCTCGGCCTCGCCGCGGCGTCGGCCGGTGCCGCGACCCCGGACCAGATCATCAAGGACTGCTCCGGCTCGGCGACCGGCCTGCTGCAGAAGGACTACTCCAAGGCCGACCTGCGGCGGGCGCAGAAGGAGATGACCGGTGACGTCATCGAGTACACCGGCTGCCCCGATGCGATCGCCGCGAGATTGCGCGCGAGAGCGCCGACCAACGGCGACGGGAGCAACGGCAGCGATGGGAGCGGTGGCGACACCGGCGGCGGTGGCGGTGGCGGCGGCTTCGACGGCGGCACCGGCTCCAGCGGCGGCGACTACTACGACCCCGCCCCGTCGACGAGCGGTACGGGCGCGGACGGAACCGCGACCGACGGCGGCACGGGCACGACCGACCCGGCCGCAGCGGCCGCCGCGATGGCGAACCCGCAGGCCGGCAGCAGCGAGGCGGTCAGACTGGCCGGCGAGACGATAACCCCCGGCATCACGCTCGACGGCGACGCGCGCGCGCTGCCGACGCCGCTGATCGCCTTCCTCGTGCTGCTCGCTGCCGGCGCCATCGGCATCGGCCTCCCGACGATCGGGCGACGTGTCCTCGCTCGCAGACGCGCCTGAGGACGAGCCCGCGCAGCTGAATCCGCCGGCGCCGCAAGGCGCCGGCGCGCCCGTTCGCGCGCGCTCGCCGCGCGCGCGTCTGGGCGCTCACCCCGACCTGCCGGTCACGCTCGCGCTCGCGGCGCTGATCGTCGCGATCTCCTTCACGGCCGCCGGCGGCAGCTCGCTGCACAAGACGACCGCGCCGGAGATCGCGCTGACGCTGATCGGCACCGCGGCGGTCGCGCTCGCCGCGCTGCTGTCGCCGGCCGGCCGGCCGCTGTGGGGCGGCGTCACCGTGCTGCTGTTCGGCGCGCTGACGGCGCTGACGGCGATCTCGATCACCTGGTCGGTCGCGCCGTCGGACTCGTGGCTGGCCGCCAACCTCACACTCGCCTACTTCGCCGCGTTCGCCGGCGCGGCCGCGCTCGTGCGGATCGCCGCCGGCCGCTGGGCGGCGATCCTCGGCGGCGTCGTGCTGGCGGCGCTGGTGATCTCCGGCTGGGCGCTGCTGGTGAAGGTCTTCCCGTCGCTGGAAGGCGTCGACACCGGCACCGCCCGTCTGCGCGCGCCCTACTCGTACTGGAACGCCGTCGGCCTGATGGCGGTGATCGGAATCCCCGGATGCCTCTGGGTCGGCGCTCGCCGTGACGGCCACGCGGCGCTGCGCGCGCTGTCGGTGCCGGCGCTGACGCTGCTGCTGACCGCGATGCTGCTCGCCTACAGCCGCGGCGCGCTGCTGGCGACGCTGCTCGTGATCGCGCTGTGGTTCGCGATCGTGCCGCTGCGGCTGCGCGGCGCCGCGATGCTGCTGGCGGCCGGCGCCGGCACGCTCGTCGTCGGGCTGTGGTCGTTCGGCAACGACGGGCTGGCGAAGGACGGCGTCCCGCTCGACGTGCGCGCCGACGCCGGCCACGACCTCGGCCTGCTGCTGCTGACCGTCCTGATAGTGACGCTCGGCGCCGGTCTCGCGCTCGCCTTCGCGACCTCCAAGGGCCAGTGGCCGCGCGAGCGGCGGCAGGCGCTCGGCGGCGTGCTGCTGGTGCTGGTCGCGCTGCTGCCGGTCGCCGCCGTCGGCAAGCTGGCGCTGTCGGACCGCGGCCTGACCGGCTCGGTCAAGTTCCACTGGAACGAGCTGACCGACCCCGACGCCGCGCAGCCCGGCAACGACCCAGGCCGCTTCGGCTCGGCCGGCGGCGTGCGCGCCAGATACTGGGACGACGCCTTCACGCTGTGGAAGTGGAACGACCGCACGCGCTGGGCCGGTGTCGGCGCCGACGGCTACCGCTCGGCCCGCCGCGCGCTCCAGAGAGACCGGCTGCGCGCCGGGCACGCACACGGCTACGTGCCGCAGACGCTCGCCGACCTCGGCCTCTCCGGCCTGCTCGTCAACCTGCTGCTGCTGGTCGCCTGGCTCGCCGCGGTCGCGCGCGCGACCGCGCTGCTGCCGCGCCGCAAGCTCGGTGCCTGGGCGGTCGCGGCGGCGCGCTCGCGCGACCGGGGCACGCCCGTCCCGCGGCGCCCCGCGGCCGACTGGACGCCGGAGCGGATCGGCCTCGTGACGCTGGCGGTGACGGCGATCGGCTTCGGCGTCCACTCGGCCGTCGACTGGACCTGGTTCGTCCCCGGCACCGCCGTCGCCGGCCTGATCTGCGCCGGCTGGGTCGCCGGCCGCGGGCCGCTCGCCGACCCGCCGCCGCCCGCGCGCCTGCCGGGCGCCTGGCGCTCGAAGGCGACGCGCGTGCGGCTGGCGCTGGCGGCCGCGATCGTGCTGATCGGGCTGGCCGGCGCATGGACGATCTGGCAGCCGCTGCGCGCCTCCAACGTCAACGAGGACGCGCAGACCGAGCTCGACGCCGGCAGACTGCCGCAGGCGCTCTCCACGGCGCGCGACGCGCATGCGATCGACCCGCTCTCGGTCGAGCCGCTGTTCACGATCGCCGACGTGCTCGCCGCGCAGGGCAGAGCTCCCGAGGCGGTGAGAGTCGCGCAGGAGGCGGTCGAGCTGCAGCCGGCCAACCCGGACACGTGGATCCGCCTGAGCGAGCAGCAGCTGGCGCAGAACGACGTCGCGGCGGCGCTGCAGTCGGCGCTCGCGGCCGCCTATCTCGATCGCTTCTCGCCGGTCGTGCAGGGGCTGCTGACGGATGTGAGAGCGCGCGCCGGCATCCCGGCGGCCGCGCCGACGCCCTGACGCCGCGACTCAAGCGGCGAACCGCACCCGCCGATGACCGGTTCGGGGCCGGAAGCGCCACATTCCCACCATCGCGCACGTGCGCGACCAGCCCAGAGGGGTATCCCGAGTTCAGATGTCGACGCAGCAGCTCGCAGCGACGACGGTCGTGGAGGCCGACCGTGCCGCACTCGCGCGCGTGAGCGCGCTGCCGCTCGACGGCTTCCGTGACGAGCACCTCGCGACGCAGCTGCGGCGCGCGCTGGCCTCCGAGGGCGTCGCCGACGCCGGCGCGCTCGCGCGCAGGCTGGCCGCCGACCCGACGGCGCTGCGCCGCTTCCGCCGCTCGATCGCCGTCTCGGTCACCGGCCCATTCCGCGATCCGCACCAGTTCGACCTGCTCGAACGCGAGCTGCTGCCGCCGCTGCTGGCGCGCCCCGGCAGGCTGCGCGTCTGGTCGGCCGGCTGCTCCGACGGCTCCGAGCTGATCTCCGCCGGGCGTGTCCTGAGCCGGCTCGGAGGCCTCGAGCGGGCGCAGCTGCTCGGCAGCGACCTGCTGGAGGAGAACGTCGAACGGGCGCGCGCCGGCACCGCCGAGCTGCCCGAGGCGGAGCTGCGGCTGCGGCTGCGCTGGGAGCGCCGCGACCTGCTCGCCGGCGCGGCGCCCGGCGGCAGCTGGCAGCTGATCCTCTGCCGCAACGTCGCGATCTACTTCACCGCCGCCGCGCGCGAGCGGCTCGACGCGCTGCTGGCCGCGGCGCTCGCGCCGGGCGGCGTGCTGCTGCTCGGCCGCGCCGAACGGCTCAGAGACGCGGCCGCGCTCGGGCTCGTGCCGGCCGGACCCCACGCTTACCGGCGGCCGGCGTGATGAGAGGTCTCAACGGCCGCCTCGCGATCGGCGCGGCGCTGCTGCTGCTGGTCGTCGCCGCCGCCTTCGCCGTCACGCTGCACTCGGTCGACAGACTGCACGACGCCAACCGCGACCTCGCCCGCTCGCTGACCGCGATCGCCGCCGCGGACCGCCTCGAACGGCTCGTGATCGACGCCGAGACCTCGCAGCGCGGCTTCATCCTCACCGGCGACGAGGCCTTCCTCGCACCCTACGACGACGCCAGACGCGAGCTGGCCGGCGCCGAGCGGGCGCTGCTCGACGCGCTGCCGGCGTCAACCTCCAACGGCCGCCGGCCGCTCGCCGAGAGCGCGATCGCGAAGGTCGACGAGTACGTCGGGAGATACGTCCCCGGTCAGGTCACGCTCGCCACCGACGACCCGGCCGCCGCGCGCGCGGTCGTCGCCAGCGGCAGAGGCAAGCGCCGCGTCGACGCGATCCGCGCCGACTTCTCCGCGCTCGAGCGCGCCGAGCGGCAGCATGCCGCCGCGGTGCGCGAGGACAGCGACGCCGCCGCCGACCGCGCCACCTTCTTCGCGCTGCTGGGCCTGATCGTCTGCCCGCTGCTGGTCGTGCTCTACGGCGGCTACCTGTCGAGGCTCGTCGTCGTGCCGATCCGCCGCGTCGCAGCGGCCGCCACGCGCCGCGCGAACGGGGAGTTCGACGCGCGCGCGGAGGCCGGCGGCGTCGCCGAGGCGCGCACGCTGATCGATGCCTTCAACGAGATGGCCGATTCGGCCCAGCACAGTCGCGACGAGCTGGAGCACCAGAACGCGGAGCTGGAGGCGCAGCAGGGCGAGCTGGAGCGGACGCTGGAGGAGCTGGCGCGCGAGAAGGAGCGTGGCGACGCCTTCCACCGCGTCGTCGCGCGGATCTCGGCCGCCGCGGAGCTGGAGGAGCTGGGCGACGTGCTGCTGGAGGAGATCGGCGACGTGCTCGACGCCGACGCCGGGCTGCTGTACACGCTCGACGTGACCGACCCGGAGGGTCCGCTGCTGCTCAGCAGCGCGCGCGGCTTCGACCGCTCACGGTTGCCGCGCCGGCTGCAGCCGGGCAGCGGCCTCGCCGGGCGCGCGCTCGCCGAGCGCCGCGCCGTGCACGTCGAGCACGGCGAGGGCGGCCTGACGATCCCCGCCTTCGGCGGCGAGGCCGCGCTGCGCCACGAGCTGCACCTGCCGCTGCTGGGGTCGACCCGCGTCGCCGGCGTGCTGTCGTTCGGCCGGGTCGGCGAGGCGCCGTTCTCGGCGACCGCGATCGACCTCGCCGGCCGGCTCGCCGACCCGGCCGCCGTCGGCCTCGTGCGCGCGCTCGCCACGCGCTACGCGCAGCACCACGCCGAGGTCAACCAGGCCGTGCTGGAGACGGCGCAGGACGCCTACATCGCCGCCGACCACGACGCCGTCGTGCTCGACTGGTCGCCGCAGGCCGAGGCGCTGTTCGGCTGGTCGGTCGAGGAGGCGGTCGGCAGACGGATCCCCGACCTGATCGTGCCGCCGAGCGAGCAGCAGACGTTCGAGAACCGCTACGACCAGCTGCTCGCCGACGCCGAGTACGTCGGCACGCGCACCCACCGCTTCGCCGTGACCACCTGCTCCCGCGACCGCCGCGAGCTGACGGTCGAGCTGTCGATCGTGCCGCTGCGCGTCGGCACCGGCTGGCGCACGAACGCGTTCGTGCGCGACATCAGCAGCCGGCTGCTGCGCGAGCGCGAGCGCGAGGCGCGCGGCGCCGTCAGCCGCGTGCTGGCCGAGGTCGAGGGGCGCGAGCAGCTGATCGACCCGACGCTGGCCGCGCTCGGCGAGACGATGGAGTGGCCGCTGGTCGCCTTCTGGGTGCCGGAGCCCGACGGGCGGCTGCGCTGCGCCGGCATCTGGCGAGCGCCGGAGGCCGAGGCGCTCGACGGCCTCGTACGGCAGGTCCGCGACGGCGGTCACGAGCCCGGCGCCGGGCTGCCCGGACGCGTCTGGTCGGCCGGCGAGGCCGGCTGGGCCGCGGTCGCCGGCGAGCTGCTCGCCACCGACGGCGCGCCGGCCGAGGCGAACGTGGGAATCACGACCGCGATACCGGTCGGGCGCGGTCCGCACGCGGTCGGCGTGATGCAGTACTGGCAGCACGAGGGCACCCCGCCCGACACCGAGCTGCTCGACACGCTCGACGGGATCGCCGGGCTCGTCGTCCAGGTCGCCGAGAAGCGCGCCGCCGAGGCCGAGGCCGATCGCCTCAAGAACGAGTTCTTCGCGCTCGTCTCGCACGAGCTGCGCACGCCGCTGACGTCGATCGTCGGCTACGTCGAGCTGGTGCTGGAGGAGGAGGCCGGCGAGGTCAACGAGCAGCAGAAGCGCTTCCTCGCGATCGTCGAGCGCAACGGTAAGCGGCTGCAGCGGCTCGTCGGGGACCTCCTGTTCGTCGCCCAGGTCGAGGCCGGCACGCTCAACCTCGAGCATGGCCGCGCGTCGCTGGAGACGGTCGTGCGCGACGCCGTCGACGGCGCCCGCCCGCGCGCCGAGCAGGCGCAGGTGACCGTCACCGCGACCACCGAGCCGGTCCCGCAGATGCGCGGCGACGCCGACCGCCTCGGCCAGCTCGTCGACAACCTGATCTCCAATGCGCTGAAGTTCACGCCGGCCGGCGGCAGCGTCACCGTCGCGCTGCGCAACCGCGGCGACGAGGCCGAGCTGGCCGTCACCGACACCGGCATCGGCATCCCCGCCGCCGAGCAGGCGCGTCTCTTCGACCGCTTCTTCCGCGCCTCCACGGCCGTCGCCGAGGAGATCCCGGGCATCGGCCTCGGCCTCTCGATCTGCCAGGCGATCGCGGAGGGCCACGGCGGCCGCATCCAGGTCGAGAGCGAGGTCGGCAGAGGCACCACCTTCCGCGTCCTGCTGCCGTTGCGGACGACGAGCGACGACGAGCGACCGGCCGAGCAGGCCGCGAACGGAAATGGAGCGCGCGGGGCATGAGCGAGACGACCCGGATCCTGGTGGCCGACAACGACGAGGACATCCTCACGCTCGTCGCCTTCCGGCTGGAGCGGCAGGGCTACGAGGTGCTCGTCGCGCGCGACGGCGCCGAGGCGCTGGAGCGGGCGCGGCAGGAGCTGCCCGACCTCTGCGTGCTCGACGTGATGATGCCGAAGCTGACCGGCTATGACGTCACGCGCGAGCTGCGCGCCGACCCGCGCACCCAGGAGGTGCCGGTGATCCTCTTGACCGCGCGCGTGCAGGAGGCCGACGTCAGAAGCGGCTTCGACGCCGGTGCCGACGACTACGTGCGCAAGCCCTTCAGCCCGCAGGAGCTGCGCGAGCGGGTCGCGGCGGCGCTGGAGAAGCGGCGCGCGGCTTAGGCCCCGGCGGGCGCGGCAGCGGCTAGAAGGCGCCGCGCCGCGTGACGACGGCCGGAACCGTCTTCAGCAGGATCACGAGGTCGAGCGCGACCGACCAGCGCTCGAGGTAGAGGAAGTCGAGCCGCACGAGATCGTCGAAGTCGAGCTCGGAGCGGCCCGAGACCTGCCACAGGCCGGTGATGCCGGGCAGCACGAGGTAACGCTTCTTGTGCCACTCCTCCAGCCGCTCGAAGTCGCGCATCGGCAGCGGTCGCGGGCCGACGAGCGACATCTCGCCGCGCACGACGTTGACGAGCTGCGGCAGCTCGTCGAGCGAGAAGCGCCGCAGCAGTCTGCCGACCGTCGTGACGCGCGGATCGTCGCGAATCTTGAAGAGCGCGCCGTCGGCCTCGTTGAGCAGCTCCAGCTCCTCATCGGTGACGCCGGCGTCGTTGCGCATCGTGCGGAACTTGAAGCAGTCGAACGGGAGGCCGCCGATCCCGGGGCGCGCGGAGCGGTAGAGGATCGGGCCGCGCGAGGTCAGCTTGACGGCGATCGAGATCGTCAGCAGCAACGGCGACAGCAGCAGCAGGATCACGAACGCGCCGATCAGGTCGAACGTGCGCTTGACGGCGAAGTCGATGCCCTCGAAGACCGGCGGCTTGAGCGTGAACAGCGGCAGGCTCTGGCCCGGCACGAACTCCGCCCGCTGGACGAGGATCTCCATCGTCGACGGCGCGATGTGCACCTCGACGCCGCGCTGGTGGCAGGTGTCGACCAGCTCGACCGCCTGCTCCTGCGGGAAGTCGGGGTCGGCGATGATCACCTCCTGCACGCGATCGCGCTCCAGCACCGCGCCGAGGTCGGCGAGCGCGCCGAGCGAGCGCAGGCCGTTGTCGGGCCGGGGCGTCAGCGAGATGTACCCCACCATCTCGATCTCACGACCGGAGCCGCCCGCGAGCGCGTGCGCGACCTGGTCGATGTGCTTGCCGCTGCCGACCAGCAGTGTGCGCCGCGTGTAGCCGGCCTGGCTCAGCAGGAAGCCGGTCACCTCCGTGTGCAGCCAGCGGAACGACGAGACGTAGAGCACGGCGAAGCCGAGCGTGCCGTAGAAGAGGTAATAGCTGCTGAACTCCTGGCCGCTGACGACGGCGAAGATCAGCGCCACGACCGTCACCTGGAACAGCGACGTGACGATCCGCGTCAGCCCGGGGCGCCGCGGGCGGTCGGCGTAGAGGTCCGAGCGCGCGAACAGCAGCACCGTCAGCAGGTAGGCGAAGGCGAGGAAGTCGCGTGTCTGGCCGGAGGCCAGCTCGACGCCGGAGGCGAGATCGTGCTCGCCCTTGATCAGCGCCTTCAGCAGCAGCGCGGTGAACAGCGCCAGCCAGACGCCGGCGAAGTCGAGCGCGAGCAGCGAGGCGATCCGCAGCAGCTTGCGCAGCGTGACGAGGCGCAGCAGGAACGACAAGGCCGGCGGGCGCTTGCGGCGCACGTCTCTGTCGGACAGCGCGGCGACGTCGGCCGGCCGGCCCGGATGCTGCTCGTCGACGTTCAGCGCGCCGTTCGCCACTCGTTGCATGACCTCCTTCTGCAACGGGCCGGAACCGCGGGAGTTCCGGCCTTTCGTCGCTTCGGTCAGCTCGTCGCTCCGACGAGCGCCTCGACGCCGGCGTCGTCGATCGTGCGGCGCAGACCCTCGCGCAGCTCGACCTCCGGTCCCCAGCCGAGCAGCTCGCGGGCGAGTGTGATGTCGGGACGACGCACCTGCGGGTCGTCGGTCGGCAGCGGCTCGTGGACGATCTCCGAGCGCGATCTGGTCGTCTCGATGACCGCCTCGGCCAGCTCCAGCAGCGTGAACTCGTCCGGGTTGCCGATGTTGACCGGGTGGTGGATGCCCGACTCGGCGAGCGCGATCATGCCGCGGATCAGGTCGCTGACGAAGCAGAAGCTGCGCGTCTGCGAGCCGTCGCCGAAGACCGTGATCGGCTGGTCCTGGAGCGCCTGGCGCAGGAAGGTCGGGATCGCGCGGCCGTCGTGCGGGCGCATCCGCGGCCCGTACGTGTTGAAGATCCGCATGATCGCCGTGTCGACGCCCTGCTGGCGGTGGTATGCCATCGTCAGCGCCTCGGCGTACCGCTTCGCCTCGTCGTAGACGCCGCGCGGGCCGATCGGGTTGACGTGGCCCCAGTACGTCTCCTTCTGGGGGTGCTCCTGCGGATCGCCGTAGACCTCGCTGGTCGAGGCGATCAGGAAGCGGGCGCGGTGCTTCTTCGCGAGACCGAGCGCGTGGTGGGTGCCGTGCGATCCGACCTTGAGCGTGTGCAGCGGCAGCCGCAGGTAGTCGATCGGCGACGCCGGCGAGGCGAGGTGGAAGACGAAGTCGACCGGCTCGTCGACGAAGAACGGCTCGATGATGTCGAGGTTGAGGTGGACGAACTCCGGCTGACGGATGTGGTGGATGTTCGCCAGCGAGCCCGTCTCGAGGTTGTCGACGCAGATGACGCGGTTTCCTCGGCGCAGCAGTTCGTCGCACAGGTGCGATCCGAGGAAGCCTGCGCCTCCGGTCACCAGACAGGTAGACATTCCGGGGAGGATAGCCCTGGAACCGGCATGTTTGCGGACAGGCCGGTCCTCTACGATCGCTGCCTGCCCTCCGCAGGGCCCGTTTCGAGCGAACCCGAGATCCCAGGAGTCCCATGCCCGCCACCCGCTTCGTCGAGCGCCTCAACGAGCAGATCGCCTACGAGTTCGCCGCCTCGCAGCAGTACATCGCGGTCGCCGTCTACTACGACGCGCTGACGCTCCCCCGGCTGGCCGAGTTCTTCTACGCGCAGGCGCTGGAGGAGCGCAACCACGCCATGATGATGGTGCAGTACCTGCTCGACGCGGACGAGGAGGTGACCGTTCCGGGCGTGCGCGCGCCGGAGACCGTCTTCGCCGACGTCGTCGCCCCGGTCGCGCTCTCGCTCGAGCAGGAGAAGCGCGTCAGCGAGCAGATCGGCGCGCTCGTCGGCGTCGCGCGCGAGGAGGGAGACTTCCAGAGCGAGCAGTTCATGCAGTGGTTCCTGAAGGAGCAGATCGAGGAGGTCGCCTCGATGTCGGACCTGCTGACGATCGCGGAGCGCCTCTCGGACCGGCCGATGGACATCGAGGACTGGCTGGCGCGCGAGCAGCCGCGCGACGAGGGTTCGGATCCGACCGCGCCGAACGCCGCCGGCGGCGCGCTCTGAGGTTGCCCTTCAGCGACGAGCTGCGCGCCGCGGCGGCGGCGACATGGGAGGCTCAGCACGCGCATCCGTTCGTGCGCGGGATCGGCGAAGGCACGCTGCCGCTCGACCGCTTCCGCCACTTCGTGCGGCAGGACTACGTCTACCTCGTCGACTACGGACGGCTGCTGGCGCTCGGCTGCGCGCGGGCGCCGGAGCTGGCGACGATGCGCCGCTTCGCCGAGCTGACGCAGGCGATCCTCGTGACGGAGATGGATCTCCATCGCGCCTTCGCGGCCGAGTGGGGCATCGCCGCCGCCGAGCTGGAGGCCGAGCCGGCGACACCGACGACGCGCGCGTACGTCGACTTCCTGCTGCGCACCGCCGCGCTCGGCGACTTCGCCGAGCTGGTCGCGGCGCTGCTGCCGTGCATGTGGGGCTACGCCGAGGTCGGTGAGCGGCTCGCGGCGGCGCAGCCCGCGGCCGCCGCGCCCGCCCCCGCCGCATCGTCCGCGCCCGCCCTCGCCGCATCATCCGCGCCCGCCCCCGCCGCGTCCGCTGCCCCCGCCAACCCCTACGCACGCTGGATCGCGACGTACGCCGACCCGGAGTTTCAGGCGCTTGTCGGCTGGTGCCGCGGCCTGATGGACGAGCTCGGCGACGCCGCCTCCCCCGCCGCCCGCACCCGCCTCCACTCCATCTTCTCCGAGAGCAGCCGCCACGAGCTGGCCTTCTGGGACGCCGCCTGGCGCCTGGAGCCGGCCGCCGCCTGACGCGCCGCCCCGCGCCCCCGCGCCCCGCGCACCGCACCCGGCGCGCGTCGCCGTTCACCCCCACTTCGCGACGCCTCACGCGCGGCGTCGCAAATCCTCTCGCGCGATCGGCGCCGATCCGCGAATCGCCCGCCACAACAGGCATATGGTCGCCGCCGATGTGGCCGCGGCAAACCACAGATCCTTGGGGTAGACAGGTGCTCCTGACCCGCGCAAGATGGGGCCACGGCATCAGGAGACACCCCGACCCGATCAGCGGGCGGTGGCGCTACTGGGTCACGGGCGTGCTGCGGGGGAGCGCCGGCTCAGCCGAGCGGCGGGGTGGTGCCGTCGACCCAGGTCGCGGCGCCGCCCTTGTCGACCTCCTGCTTCCAGATCGGCGCGGCGGCCTTGATGCGATCGATGATCTCGCGGGCGCCGGCGAACGCCTCGGGGCGATGCGGTGCCGAGACGGCGACGAGCACCGACGGCTCCGACAGCGGCACCGTCCCGACGCGGTGCTCGGCGGCGGCGGCGCAGAGGCCGTGGCGCTCGATCGCCTCGCGCACGATCGCCCCCATCTGCGCGAGCGCCATCTCGCCGTACGCCTCGTAGACGAGCGACGGCACGTCGCGCGTGACGCCGGAGAAGGTCACGACCGCGCCGGCGCGCGGGTCGCGCACCAGCGCCACGAGCGGGTCGAGCGTCAGCGGCGCGTCGGTGACGCGCACGTGGACGGCGTCGCCGGTCGCGCCGTCAGCCACGGGCTCGGCGGGCGCGTCGCCCGCCCCGCCCGACACCGGCGGCACGAGCGCCAGCTCGTCGCCGGGCGACAGCACGGCGTCCTCCGAGGCGTACTCGCGGTTGACGGCCATCACGAGCGACAGGCCGCCCGCGAGCTCCGCGACCTGCGGGGCCGCGAGCGCGTCGCGGACGCGCGCCCCGTCGGGCAGCTCGAGCTCCAGCTCGCTCGCGCCGGCGCGCTCGCGCAGCATCGCGAACAGTCGGATCCGCACGTGCATCGGCCAAGGGTACGCCAGCACGCGCCAACGCAGCCGGTGCGGTTACAGAACGGCCGCGCGATCGGCGGTCTTGCAACGGGTTGCGAAGTACGCTCAGTCGATGAGCGTGACCGAGGACCATCGCTTCATCGCACCGATCGTCGGCCCGGACGATCCCCGCCACTTCACCGACTCCGGCATCGAAGTCAGACAGCGCTACGACGAGCAGGACGTCCCCGAGCAGCTGCAGCTCGGCGAGCCGGGCCAGTTTCCCTACACCCGCGGCGTCCATCCGGACATGTACCGCAAGCGGCTGTGGACGATGCGGCAGTACGCGGGCTTCGCGACGGCGAAGGAGTCGAACGAGCGCTACAAGTACCTGCTCGCCAACGGCTCCACCGGTCTCTCGATGGCGTTCGACCTGCCGACGCAGCTCGGCCTCGACTCCGACGACCCGCGCTGCCTCGGCGAGGTCGGCCGCACCGGCGTCGCGATCGACACGATCGACGACATGCGGACCGCGTTCGACGGGATCCCGCTCGACAGAGTCTCGACCTCGATGACGATCAACGCGCCCGCCAGCGTGCTGCTGCTGCTCTACCAGCTCGTCGGCGAGGAGCAGGGCGTCGCGCCCGAGCTGCTGCAGGGGACCGTCCAGAACGACATCCTCAAGGAGTACATCGCGCGCGGGAACTTCATCTACCCGCCCGAGGGGTCGATGCGGCTGACGACCGACCTGTTCGCGTACTGCAAAGAGAACGTGCCGAGATGGAACACGGTCTCGATCTCTGGATATCACTTCCGCGAGAAGGGCTGCTCGGCCGTCCAGGAGGTCGCTTTCACGCTCTCCTCCGGAATCGCCTACGTGCAGGCCGCGATCGATGCCGGCCTCGCCGTCGACGACTTCGCGCCGCGCCTCGCCTTCTTCTTCAACGGCCACAACAACGTCTTCCAGGAGGTCGCGAAGTTCCGCGCCGCCCGCAAGATGTGGGCGTCGATCATGCGCGACCGCTTCGGCGCCAGAGACGAGAAGTCGCTGAAGCTGCGCTTCCACACGCAGACCGGCGGCGTCACGCTGACCGCGCAGCAGCCGGAGAACAACATCGTGCGCGTCGCGCTGCAGGGCTTCGCGGCCGTCTGCGGCGGCACGCAGTCGCTCCACACCAACGGCTTCGACGAGGCGCTCGCGCTGCCGACCGAGCGGGCCGCGAAGATCGCGCTGCGCACGCAGCAGATCATCGGGCACGAGTCGGGCGCGACCGACACCGTTGACCCGTTCGCCGGCTCCTACTTCGTCGAGGCGCTGACGAACGAGATCGAGCAGCGTGCGACCGAGCTGATCGGCAAGGTCGACGAGCTGGGCGGCTCGGTCAACGCGATCGCGTTCATCAAGAACGAGATCGAGGAGTCGGCGTGGGGCTACCAGGAGCGCTACGCGCAGGGTCAGGACATCGTCGTCGGCGTCAACAAGTACGTCGACGAGGCGCTCGAGGTGCAGGACCTGCTGCGCGTCGACCCGGCGACGGAGCACGCGCAGGTCGACCGGCTGAAGGCGTTCAAGGCCAACCGCGACCAAGCGCTGACCGCACGGCGTCTTGAGGAGCTGCGCGCCGCCGCCCGCGGCAGCGAGAACCTGCTGCCGTTCATCCGCCAGGCGCTCAAGGACAACGCCTCGATGGGCGAGGTCTGCGGCGCGATGCGCGACGTCTTCGGGAGATACCAGGCCGACATCTGAGCCGGCGGTCCGGCGCCCTTCCCGGGCGCCGGACGGCATGCGGCTCAGCTCACGCGGACGGGGAACGTCAGCGTGCTGCGACCGGCCTTCACACGCAGCGTGTAGCGGCCGCGCGTGATCACCCGGCGCGGACGCAGGCGGGTCGTCGTGCCGCTCGCGTACGTGTGAGCGCCGCGCACGAGGCGGGCGCCGGAGCGCGCCAGCGTCGCACGCGTGCTCTTGCTCGCGCCGCTCACCTTGCAGGTGACGCGCGGCGCGCCCTTGCCGCGCTTGACGGTGCAGGTGGCCTTCGCGTCGCGACCGGCGGGGCCGCGCGCGCCGGTGTCGCCCTTCGCGCCCGCGGCGCCTGCGGCGCCCGTGTCGCCCTTCGCGCCCGCCATGCCGGTTCCGGTGGCGCCTGCGGCGCCGGTCGCCCCGCTGTCGCCCTTCGCGCCGGCAGCGCCCGCGTCGCCCTTCGGCCCGGCAGGCCCGGCCGGCCCCTCCGGTCCCGTCGCCGGCTCGTCGCTGCCCGGCAGCGGCACCTGCGGGATCGTGAAGCCGTCGACCAGCTCGCCGCCGTACAGCGGCAGTCTCGTGACCGGGTCGAGCGCGTCGGTGCGGACGAACTTCGCGCTGATCGATCTGGTGCCGAAGGTGAACAGCAGCACCGCCGGCATCGTCTCCTGCGACTGCGACCAGGCGACCCACGGCTCGCGGTCGAGCAGGCCGTCGTAGTTCTTGCCCGTCGTCGACTGCTCCAGGTACGTCGTGCCCTTGCCGGGGGCGACCAGCTCCGGCGAGATTCTCGGCTGCCCCTCCTGCCAGTCCTCCGTCGGCACGCCGACGAGCGGGAAGCTGCGGACATTGTGCGCGTCGTGCCCGGAGACGACGACCTCGACGCCGTATCTGTCGAAGATCGGCATCACGTCGTCGCGGAACTCCGGGTCGGCGTACTCCGGGTAGACGCGGCTCGTCTTCGAGTGGAACGGCGGCTGGTGCATCACGACGACCTGGAAGCGGGTCCGCTGCGCGGCCGCGGCGAGGTCGGCGTCGAGCCACTCCAGCTCGTGTCTCCAGTACTCCGGGTAGTCGGCCGGATGGACGCCGGGGCTGGCCTCCAGCACCGTCCAGTGGACGCCGTTGTAGTCGTAGGAGTAGGAACGCGTCTCCTGCCCGCTCGGCCCGTTGCCGGGGTTGGGGAAGTGGGCGTCGTAGAGCGGCGACGGCGTCCCTCTGACCGCCGTGTTCTTGTACTCGTGGTCGCCGAGCGCCGTCATGAACGGGACGCTGCCGGTGAACGTGCCGATGAAGGTGGTGTCGGCCGTTCTGCCGGCGCCGGCGGGGCTGGCGGGCGCGCCGCTCAGCAGGTCGGTCCATCTCTCTTCCATCGTGCCGTCGTTCATGTTGTCGCCCGATGAGACGACGAATGACGGCCGCGTGTCCTGGTTCCAGACGACTCTGTCGGCGTAGCTGAGGCCGACGACGCCCTGGACGGAGTAGTCGCCCGGGCCGCTGGCGCCGAACGCGACGACGTCGTCGCCGTCGTCGGTGTGGACCTCGCCGTACGTGGCGGCGGTGTAGGGCTTGTTGCCGCCCTTCGCGGTCGTGAAGGTGCCGGGTGTCTGCCCGGCCGGGCTGACGCTGTCGGCGACGAACCAGTCGTAGGTCGCGCCGGCGGCGAGGCCGGTGAAGGTGCCGGTGAAGAAGGTGTAGAAGGGCCCGGTGCCGGCTCTGCCCTGCGCATCGGTCCGTCTCAACGGGATCTGGAGGCAGTCGGCGGGCGCCGGCGCCACCGCGCAGGCGGCGGCGCCGTCGACACCGCCGATCGGGCGGGCGTAGGCGAGCGCGGTCATGTCGGCGACGGCGGCGTCCTCCTTGAAGGTGACCGTCATCGTCGAGCTGGTGTCGCCGGTGAGGGCGAGGTGCGCCTGCGTGATCGCGGCGTCCGCGGACACGGGCAGCGCGACGGCGGCGGCCAGGGCAGCGGCCACCGCCAGGCCGCCGCGGCGGCCTGAGGGGGTGCGACTCATGCGGGTACGTCCATTCGGTTGGGGCCTGACCGCTCCACAGAAGCGCTCCGCACTGTCGAAGTCGTTACCTGACGGTGAAATCGACGTAATTCGAAATGAGGACGAGACCGTGCATGCGCCGCCGCGCTCACGGACATCGCCTTGAAACGCACGTGTTTGCCACTCGTTTCTCGCGGGCATGTCCCCAGATCGGAACCGGAAGATCCCGTCGCAGGCACGTCGCAAGGAGAGGTGAGAATGAAGTTCGTCCCCCCGCGGGCGCTGGTCGCAGCGCTCTTGGCCCTGTTGTTGCCGTGCGCGTTCGCAGCGAGCGCGAACGCCTTCGCGATCGACGACGTAAGAGTCACGACCTCGGCACCGACGGGCGGAGATCTGCCGCCATCAGGCTCGGATGCCGCCGGCGCCCATCCCAACCAGTCGACGGTGATCAACTTCAGCGACGCCGGCAGACCTACCGCTGACAGCGTCCAGGACCTGCAGCTCCGGCTCGCACCCGGAATCGTCGCCGCGATCGGCAACGTCAGACTGTGCACCGCCGAGCAGTTCGGCACCGGCAGAACCGCGCCGAGCTGCCCGGCCGGCTCGCAGGTCGGCGAGACCTCGACGGTCGCCAGCGCGGCAATCTCGCCGATACCGCTGACGCTCCCGGGCGAGATCTACAACATCGAACCGCCGGCCGGCTCGCCCGCCGCGTTCGGCATCTGGATCCCGAACATCACCGGCTCGATCAAGCTCGTCGCGCCGATCGGCGTCAACCCGTCCAACCTCGGTCTCACCGCGACGCTGAGAGGGCTGCCCGACGACACGCTCGGCGGCACGGTCCCTCTGCACATCGACAGCATCACGCAGACGCTCTACGGCTACGTCGGCGGCAGACCGTTCTTCACCAACCCGACCTCGTGCATCCCGGCCGCGGTGGGGGTCGTCGCGACCTCGCACGACGGTGTGACGGCGGAGAACGGCGGCAGCTACACGCCGAACGACTGCGAGAACGTGCCGTTCTCCGCGACGCTCGCGACCGCCGCCGACCCGTCCACGCCGGACTCGACCTCGGCGATCAGCTTCAACGTCCAGCCGGCCGGCAGCACGCCGGTCCGCGACAGCTCGCACGTCCGCGGCACGACCGTGATAGCGCCCCCCGGGACGCTGCTCAACTCCTCGCTGGCGGCCGGCCTCGACGCCTGCACCGACGCCGGCTTCCAGAAGGACAACACGGCCGTCGAGGCCAACTGCCCACCGTCCTCCAGAGTCGGCTCGATCGAGTTCATCTCGCCGATCCTCGGCAGATTCCCCGGCACCGTCTACTTCGGCACCCAGACGGCGACCGACCGCTTGCGGCTGTTCCTCGACGTGCCGCTGTTCGGCGCGCACATCAAGGTCTCGGCGACCGTCAACCCGGACACCACGACCGGGCAGATCACGACGAAGTTCAGCGACCTCCCGCAGATCGCCTTCACCAGTTTCAGACTGACGTTCGCCGGCGGCCCCAGATCGGCGCTGGTGACGCCGACCACCTGCGGCGAGAACGTCTCGCAGGCGATCGTGACGCCGTGGTCGGGCTTCGGCGAGGCGAGACCGACCGCATCGTTCAGAACCGACGGCGACTGCCAGCGCAGATTCACCCCGACGATGGGGACCGCGGTCGCCAACCCGCAGGGCGGCGCCACCACCGCCTTCACGCTGACGTTCGACCGCCCCGACAGAACGGTCCCGGTCGGCAGAGTGTCGTTCGACCTGCCGCCCGGCCTCATAGGGTCGCTCGCGCTCAGAGGGCTGACGAAGTGCTCGCTCGCGAACGCCGCCGCCGGCAATTGCGAGGCGTCGAGCCGGATCGGCAGCGTGCAGTCGATCGTCGGCTCCGGCAGCGAGCCGCCGACGCTGCCCGGCAGCATCTACCTGACCGAGCCGAAGGTCGCCGGTGACCCTGCCGGCCTCTCGATCAAGGTCCCCGCCAGACTCGGCCCGGTCGACGCCGGCACCGTGATCGTCGGACAGCGGCTGCTGCTCGGTCAGGACGGCGGTCTCGACGTGATCAGCGACCCGATCCCGGCGCTGCAGTTCGGCATCCCGCTCGCGATCCGCAGACTGATCGTGACGATCGACCGCGACGGCTTCATGCGCAATCCGAGCTCGTGCGGGGAGAAGCCGGCCAACGGCGTCTTCGAGCCGCTCGGCGGCGGTGCCAACGCCACCGCCAGCTCGACGATCGCCGTCACCGGCTGCGAGCGACTGCCGTTCGCGCCGCAGATCAGAGGCACGATCGGCGGCAGAGGCCTGATCAACGTCGGCAAGCAGCCGGCGTTCACGACGACGATCACGCAGAGAGGCGACGAGGCCGCGATGAAGTCGGCGGTCGTCACGCTGCCGAGAGCGATCTCGACCAACCTGCCGACGATCAAGGCCGCCTGCGAGCCGGCCGCTTACGCCGCCGGCAGATGCCCGGCCCGTTCCCAGGTCGCGACCGCGACCGCGGTCAGCCCGCTGATCAGCAGACCGCTGACCGGCCCGACCTACCTCGTCAGAGTGCCGACCGGCGGCCTGCCGAGACTCGGCGTGCAGCTGCGCGGCGAGGTCTCGCTCGACCTCGACGGCATCGTGACGATCAGAAACGGCCTCGTCGTGACGACCTTCGGCGCGATCCCCGACCTCGCCCTCTCCAGCTTCGAGCTGGCCTTCAGAGGCGGGCCGGAGGGCGTGCTGAGCACCGTCGGCGACCTCTGCGCGGCGCCGCCGCTGACAGCGGCGTTCAGCGGTCAGAACGGCAAGAGCCAGAACCGCACGCCGGGCCTGATCCCGCTCGGCTGCACCGCGCCGCGCTCGACCGCGTCGCTGCGCTTCCGCAGAGGCCGCGGCGCGCTGACGGTCACGGCGAAGGTCCCGAGAGGCGCAAAGCCGATGGCGACCGTCGCGGTGGCGCTGCCGAGAGGCCTCTCGCTCAGCCAGGCCGCCGTCTCCGCGAAGGCCGGCGGCAAGAGAGCGGGCAGACGCGCGCTGCGGATCAGAGGCCGCGTCGCCAGCGTCAAGCTGCCGAAGAGCGGCGCCTCGTCGGTCACGCTCCGCGTCAAGGGCATCGGCGCCAAGGGCAGACTCGCCAGACGCCTGGCGGCGCGCAGAGGCCGCCTGTCGGTCCGCGTCGTCACGCGGCAGACGAACAAGGCGAAGGCGACGCAGTCGGTGCGCGTGAAGCTGCGCTGAGCCGCGGGCCGCGCGCCGCCTCCCCCGGGGGTGCGACGCGCGGTCGCGTCGCGCCCCTCCCCGGGTCGGCGCGCGCGGCCCGCCTCGCGTCGGCACCGTCGGGTAGCGTCTGCCGCATGACAGCTCCCGGCCACGTCGACTTCTACGCGATCGTCCTCTTCATCCACATCGTCGCGGCGATCGTCGCGTTCGGTGTGACGTTCGCCTACCCCGTCATCGACAAGGTCGTGCGCACGCGCGACCCGCGCTCGCTGCCGACCTTCCACGAGGCGCAGATCCAGATCGGGCGCCAGATCGTGACGCCCGCCGCGATCGTGCTGCTGATCGCCGGCATCTACATGGCGACGGACAAGTGGAGCGACTTCTCCAGCGGCTGGTGGAGCGGTGCCTTCGCGATCGTGATCGTGCTGATCGGGATCGAGCACGCGGTGATGATCCCCAACGCGCGCAGAATGCGCGACCGCGCCGCGCTCGACGTGCAGGGCTCCGGCGGGGCGCTCAGCGCCGAGTACGAGCAGCTGGCGCGTCAGCGCATGATCTTCGGTGCCGTCGCCTCGCTGCTCGTCGTCGTCGCCGTCTTCCTGATGGTCGTCAAGCCGGGCGTCTCTTTCGGCGGGTAGCCGCTCCGCAACGTTTCATTGGGGAGCGTTGCAACGGCGGGTCGATAGCATCCGCCGCCGCTATGCGCCAAAAGGCTCCAGAGACGTTCGAAGAGAAGCTCGGCCAGCTCAACGAGCTTCGCGAGGAGGCGATCCACTCCGCCTCTGCCGCCGCGGTCGAGAAGCAGCACGCGAAGGGCAAGTACACCGCTCGCGAGCGGATCGAGAAGCTGCTCGATCCAGGCTCCTTCCAGGAGCTGGACACGTTCGTGCGCCACCGCACGCACGACTTCGAGATGCAGAAGAACCGGCCGTGGGGCGATGCCGTCGTCACCGGCCACGGCAGAATCGACGGCCGCACCGTCTGCGTCTTCAGCCAGGACTTCACCGTCGTCGGCGGCTCGCTCGGCGAGGTGATGGCGGAGAAGATGGTGAAGGTGATGGACCTCGCCGCGAAGATCGGCGCGCCCGTCATCGGCATCAACGACTCCGGCGGCGCCCGCATCCAGGAGGGCGTCGTCTCGCTCGGTGGCTACGGCGACGTCTTCCTGCGCAACGTCCGCTGCTCCGGCGTGATCCCGCAGATCTCGCTGATCATGGGCCCGTGCGCCGGCGGCGCCGTCTACTCGCCGGCGATAACGGACTTCATCTTCATGGTGAGAGAGACCTCTCACATGTTCATCACCGGCCCTGACGTGATCAAGACCGTCACCGGTGAGGAGCCGACGTTCGAGGAGCTCGGCGGCGCGATGACGCACAACTCGAAGTCGGGCGTGGCGCACTTCGCCTCCGACGACGAGGACGCCTGCCTGGAGGATGCACGGTACCTCTTCTCCTTCCTGCCGTCGAACAACCTCGAGCTGCCGCCGCGCGTGGCGCCGACCGATGACCCGCTGCGTCAGGACCCGGAGCTGGACACGGTCGTCCCGGACAGCCCGAACAAGCCGTACGACATGCGCAACGTCGTCAGGCTGATCGTCGACGACGGCGAGTTCCTCGAGGTCCACGAGCACTTCGCGACCAACATCATCTGCGGGCTGGCGCGGCTCGACGGCTTCCCCGTCGGGATCGTCGGCAACCAGCCGGCGTCGCTGGCCGGCGTGCTCGACATCGCCGCCTCCGAGAAGGCGGCGCGGTTCGTGCGCACCTGCGACGCGTTCAACCTCCCGATCCTGACGCTCTGCGACGTGCCCGGCTTCCTGCCCGGCACCGCGCAGGAGTGGGGCGGCATCATCCGCCACGGCGCCAAGCTGCTGTACGCGTACGCCGAGGCGACCGTGCCGAAGATCACCGTGATCACGCGCAAGGCGTACGGCGGTGCCTACGACGTCATGGCCTCCAAGCACCTCGGCGCCGACTTCAACTTCGCCTGGCCGCAGGCGGAGGTCGCGGTGATGGGGCCGGAGGGCGCGGTCAACATCATCTACCGGCGCGACATCGCCGGCAGCCCGACGCCCGACGAGCGCCGCAGAAAGCTGATGGACGACTACAAGGCGCGCTTCGCGAACCCGTACTCGGCGGCCGAGCGCGGCTACATCGACGACGTGATCGTGCCGCACGAGACGCGGCCGAAGCTGATCGCCGCGCTGCACACGCTGCAGACCAAGCGCGAGCCCGGTCCGCAGCGCAAGCACGGCAACATCCCGCTGTAGGGCGTTGCCACGCGGTGGCGGGTCACACGACCCGCCACCGACTAGCGGCTCATCTGAACTGCTTGCCCTTCGGCAGCGTTCTCGCGACGAGGTCGGCGATGATCTTGTAGCCGGACGCTCTCGCGTGGATGTCCTGGTACTTGCAGTACCAGGTGAGGTCGCAGACCTTCGCGACGGCGATCGGGATCGTGCCGAGCCCGGGCACGTCGGTCGTCTGCTCCAGCGGCGTGTAGGCGCCGGTCGCGGCGGTCACGTCGACGAACTGGCCTCTGATCGATCTGTACTGCTGGTCGAGCGTCGGGTTGATGACCGTTCTGAACGCGAAGGTCGAGAGACCGGCGAGGTTTCTCCCCTCCGGCGTGCCGAGCAGCCAGGCGCCGAGGATCACGTCCGGGTAGGTCGTGCCGACGATCCGGACCTTCGGGCCGGCCGCCTTGCGGAGGCGGTTGACGAGCGTTCTGACGTTCGCCTGCAGCTTCGGCTGCACGCTCGCGACGCAGACGGTCGGGTTGGCCTCTCTCGCGCAGGCGGTCACGTCGTTGCCGCCGATCGAGACGGTGATCAGCCCCGTCTTCGCTCTGTTCTTCTTCAGGAAGGCCTCGGCGGCGGCGATCTGCGTCTTGCCCTCGTACGGCTTGTAGTCGGGGCCGCGTGCCGGCACCGGGCAGCCGAGCTGCTCGAGGATCGACGTCGTCGTCGCGCCGCCGCAGCCGAACTGGGCGACTCTCAGTCTCCAGCCGCGTCTCGCGGCGAGCGGGACCGTCTGGTAGACGAAGCCGGCGGTCGAGCCGCTGCCGGGGCCGCCCGTCTCCGCGTTCGGCTCATAGCCGACGGCGTAGGAGTCGCCGAGCGAGACGAGGTACTGCGGCGCCGCTCTTCTGCCCTGTGCCGAGGGCTTTCTGGCGGCCATGGCCGCGGACGGCAGCGCCAGCGCGGCAACCGCCGCGACAGCGGCGATGCCGCTCGCAAAACGTGGTGGGATCATGACGACACGCTAACGGAGATCGGGCGGTTGCGTGAACGTTCACGTATCCACCCGACCACCACCACGAGCAGCGGCAGGTGCAGCCACACGACCTGCCGCAGCGAGCCGCTCGGCCCGATCGCGTCCGCCAGCCCCGCGGGCAGATCGCGCGACGCCTCGATCACCGCCGCCGCGGCCGGCAGCGACGTCAGCCACAGCAGCAGCCATGCCCGCCGCGAGAGGTCGGCCAACAGCAGGAACGGCAGCAGCACGAGCAGGATCCGGTTCGACGGCTGGTCGGGCAGGAAGACGTAGCCGCCGGCGATCGACAGCACGACCGCCTCGCGCACGTCGACGCGCTCGCGCAGGTAGAGCCAGATCACGCCGAGCAGCGACAGCACCATGCAGACCTGCGGCAGCCAGCTCGCGTACAGCCCGATCTCCGACGGGAACAGCCAGGGGCTGGCGTGGATCGGCTCGCTCAGCGCGCCGCGCTCCCTGCGGTTGTCGAGCATGTTGAGGCTGTCGGGGAACCACAGCAGGCAGGTCAGCAGCACGAAGGCCGCGCACAGCGCGATCGGGATCAGCCCGCGTCTGCCGCGCACGCGCAGCGTGTGCAGCGCCAGCACCGGCGCGAAGAAGGCGCCGAGGAACTTCAGCGCGGTCAGCAGCGCGGTCGCCGCCCATGCCGCCCCGAGCCGGCCCTGCATCAGCGCCAGCAGCAGCGCGGCGATCAGCAGGAACAGCACCGTCTTGTCCTCGGAGAAGGCCGTCCACGCCGTCAGCACGAAGGGGTTGAAGGCGTAGAAGAGCAGCACGCGCCAGCGCCACGCGCGCGCGAGCGGGAAGGCGAGGCCGATCAGCAGGATCGTGCCGGCGTCGCAGAGCGCGAAGAAGATCCGCAGCGTCGTGTCGGAGTCGTGCAGCGCCAGCAGGCCGGCGAAGAGCGCGAACTCGAGCGGCGGGCTGTCGGCGAAGCGCGGCTCTATCGGGCCGCCGGCCGGGACGTCATAGGGGTTGACGCCGTCGAGCGCGTAGCCGCCGAAGAAGTCGTAGATCGCGAGGTCGGCGCCGCCGTCGGTGACGGCGACCAGCACGAGCCGCACGATCAGCGCAGCGGCGGCGAGCAGCCCCACGCGAACCGGCCAGCTGAGGCTCTGACGTGCTCCGCTCACAGCGGCGGGACGATACCCTGACCGCCATGAACCGACGTCCGCAGCTGCAGATCGTGGCGCCGAACGCGTCTCCCGAGGAGGCGGCCGCCGTCGTCGCCGCGCTGGAGCAGTTCATGCGCGACACGGCCCCGGTCGTCGTCGCCGCCCCGGCGCGCATCGACCGCTGGAGCCGCGCGGCGCTGCTGGAGGGCGTGCGCGGCACGCCCCAGGTCAGCGCTGACGCGCATCCGTGGGGCCGCTGACCTCCCCGCAGCGAAAATAGCCGAAAGGCGCCCGGCTTTGCTACGTTTGTCCTCCGCCCGCCCGTAGGAGGAACGCAGCGCATGGAACCGAGCTCGGTCAGCGAGACGCAGAGAAGACCCGGCGGCAAGCTGGGCACGATCGACAATCCGGAGGTCGTCCAGGACGTCCCCGGGTACGTCATCCCGATCCTCGAGCGCGAGTTCGACGACTTCGACACGGAGTCGCAGAGATTCCTGCGCGGCGACTATCCCGAGAACGAGTTCATCGGCTTCCGCCTCAGACAGGGCGTCTACGGCCAGCGCCAGCCGAACGTGCAGATGGTCCGCGTGAAGCTGCCGTGGGGCGGCGTCACGCCTGAGCAGATGGACATGTTCGGCGACGTCGTCGAGCGCTACGCGCCCCTCAGAAAGGGGCACGTCACGACGCGGCAGAACATCCAGATCCATCACGTCCCGCTCGACGAGATGGCGAAGCTGATCCGCGACGTCAGCGCGGTCGGCCTCTCCAGCCGCGAGGGCTGCGGCAACACGGTGCGCAACGTCACCGCCGATCCCTGGGCGGGGATCTGCGACGACGAGGTGTTCGACACGACGCCCTGGGCGGGTGCGTACGTGCGCTACTTCGTGCGCCATCCGACGACGCAGCTGATGCCGCGCAAGGTCAAGACGGCCTTCGACGGCACCGCCGAGGACCGCGCGATCACGGGCATCCACGACATCGCGTTCCTCGCGAGAGTGCGCGACGGCGTCAAGGGCTTCGAGGTGCGCGTCGGCGGCGGCACGTCGATCATGGCGCGCGTCGCGCCGACCCTCTACGACTTCGTCAGAGCCGAGGACGGCGAGTACCTGAAGGTCTCCGAGGCCGTCTTCCGCATCTTCGACCGCCAGGACTGGCTGCGCAAGAACCGCGCCCGCGCCCGCCTGAAGGTCTTCGTCGACAAGTTCGGCATCGACGAGCTGCGCAACCAGGTCGAGGAGGAGCTGAAGGGCGACTGGGTCGCCGAGCGCGACTTCGACCCGATGCAGCGCCTCTTCGTGCACGACGAGGAGACCTACGCGCCCGAGCTGCGCCCCTCGTACGGGACGCCCAACGGCGACCTCTCCGACTTCGAGCGCTACGTCTCGACCAACGTCAGAGCGCAGCGCCAGGAGGGCTTCTCCACCGTCGAGGTGAAGATCGAGCGCGGCGACCTGACGCCCGAGCAGTTCCGCGGCCTGGCGCAGGTCATGCGCGACTACAGCGGCGGCTACGCGCGCACGACGGTGCAGCAGAACATCGTGCTGCGCTGGGTCCGCGACGAGGCGCTCTACGACGTCTGGACGCGGCTTGTCGCGCTCGACCTCGGCGAGGCCGGCGTCGACGAGATCACCGACGTCGTCAGCTGCCCCGGCACCGACTCGTGCAAGCTCGGCATCACCAGCTCGATGGGCCTCAACCAGGCCGTCAAGCAGCGCATCGTCGAGATGAGACTCGACGATCCGCTGACGCGCAGAATCCACATCAAGATGTCGGGCTGCCCGAACGGCTGCTCCCAGCACCACATCGCCAACATCGGCTTCTACGGCGCCTCGATCAAGGTCGGCGACAAGACGATCCCGGCCTCGATCCCGCACATCGGCGGCAGATACGTCGGCGGCGAGGTGATCTTCGGCGCGCGCCTGAGACTGCGCCTGCCGAGCAAGCGCGTGCCGGACGCCGTCGAGCGCTGGGTCCGCTTCTACGAGTCCGACCGCGAGCAGGGCGAGGAGTTCAACGCCTTCGCCGAGCGCGTCGGCACGAAGCCGTTCGAGGAGCTCGTCAAGGACCTCTCGATGCCGGCCGAGTTCAACCTCGAGAACATGAACCTGTTCATCGACTGGAACAAGAACGTGCCGTTTGTGGTGGAACGCGGCGAGGGTGAGTGCGCGGTCTAACCGCGAGTTCCCCCGGCATCGCGCCGTGACCGAGACCCGACGTGGAACTCGCAATGCGAAGCACGTCATCTTCGACTGTGACGGCGTTCTCGTCGACTCCGAGCCGACCGCGAACAGGCTCCTCACCGAGGGCCTGAACGCGATCGGCTTCGCGACGACGCCCGCGGAGTCCGAGCGGGCCTTCATGGGCCGCTCGTGGGAGCACATGGTCGAGGTCGTCACCGAGCGGCTCGGCACGCCGCCGCCGGCCGGGCTGCGCGACGACTACCGCGCCGGGCTGTTCGCCGCCTACGCGGCGCGCGAGGTCCCGGCCGTGCCGGGCATAGCGGCGGCGCTCGACGGGCTCGACGCCGCCGGCGTCCCCTACTGCGTCGCCTCCAGCGGCGACCACGAGCGGATCCGCGGCGGGCTGGCGACCGCCGGCCTCTCCGACCGCTTCGACGACGCGCGGATCTTCTCCGCCGACGACGTCGGCCGCGGCAAGCCGTGGCCGGACCTGTTCCTGCACGCGGCCGAGCGGATGGGCTTCGACCCGGCCGCGACGGTCGTCGTCGAGGACAGCCCCGCCGGCGTGCAGGCCGGCCGAGCCGCCGGGATGCGCGTGCTCGGCTACAGCGGCCGCACGCCCGCGAGCGTGCTGCGCGAGGCCGGCGCCGAGCCGTTTCAGGAGATGGCGGAGCTGCCCTCCTTGTTGACCGCCTTGGTCTAAATTCCTGAAACCCAGTCGGGTTTCTGCTAATTTCTCTCGACCATGAGTGCGACCGCTCCCATCGACAGCTCGCTGACCGACGACGCGGAGTCCCTGACCGCCTCCGACGTGCTGACGCGGATGGTCGAGCGCTTCCACCCGCGCCTCTTCCTCGCCTGCTCCTTCCAGCAGGAGGAGTCGGTTCTCATCGATCTCTTATTGAGAATCGAGCCGAACGCCCGCATCTTCACGCTCGACACCGGTGTTCTCTTCCCGGAGACGTACGAGACGTGGAGAACGATGGAAGCGCGCTACGAAACGGAATTCGAGCCTTGGAGCGGCATCTCGCTCGAGCAGCAGGCAGCCGAGCACGGCGCCGCGCTGTGGGAGCGGGAGCCTGACGCCTGCTGCGCGATCCGCAAGGTGACGCCGCTGCGCGAGGCCCTGAGCCAGGTCGACGCATGGATCGTCGGCGTGCGCCGCGACCAGGCGCCGACCCGCGCGAACACGCCGAAGATCGACTGGGACGCCAAGCACGGCATCTGGAAGGCCGCGCCGCTCGCCGACTGGAGCGAGAGAGACGTCTGGCGCTACATCCATCAGCACGATCTCCCGTACAACCCGCTGCACGACCGCGGCTACGCGTCGATCGGCTGCACGCACTGCACGGTGCCGGCAGCCGATCGCAGCGGCCGCTGGGCCGGCAACGGGAAGGTCGAGTGCGGCCTGCACGGCTGAGCCGGCCGGCCAATCCGACCGGACAAGTGCGAGACTGACGGCGATGGACTGGCCTCTCGTCATCGCATTCGGCCTTGGCGTCGGTCTGCTGGTCGGGATGACCGGGATCGGCGGCGGTTCGCTGATGACCCCTCTCCTGATCCTCGTGCTCGGCACAGCCCCCACAACCGCGATCGGCACCGACCTCGCCTACGCGGCGGTCACGAAGACGGTCGGCGGCTGGCGCCACTGGCGTCGCGGCTCCGTCGACATGACGATCGCGCTGTGGCTGGCGGTCGGCTCGATCCCGGGCGCGCTCGGCGGTGTGCAGGTGCTGCACATGCTGGAGAAAGCGCTCGGCGGAGACAGCTTCGACACCTTCCTGCTGACGCTCGTCGCGGGCGCGCTGTTCGTCACCGGCATCGCCGTCCTGGCGCGCGCGCTCTTCATGAGCAGCGGCGGCGAGCGCGTCACGGTCGAGGACTTCGACACGCGCCACAAGGTCGCGTCGGTCCTGATCGGCATCTCGGTCGGCTTCGTGCTCGGACTCACCTCGGCCGGCAGCGGCGCGCTGATCGCCGTCGCGCTGATCCTGGTCTTCCGCCTCACGCCGATCCGCGTCGTCGGCACCGACGTCTTCCACGCCGCGCTGCTGCTGTGGGTCGCGTCGATCGCCCACTTCTTCAGCGGCAACGTCGACCTCGCACTGGCCGGCAACATCCTGATCGGCTCGATCCCGGGCGTCTGGATCGGCTCCAACCTCGCGTTCAAGATGCCGGAGAACGCGCTGCGCCCGACGCTCGGCATCGTTCTGCTCGCAGCGGGTATGGCGCTGCTGAAGAAGGCCGGCGTTGCGGACTATCCGGTATATGTCATCTTCATCGTGCCCGCCGCAGTGGCGGTCGCGGCCTTCCTCCTCCACCGCTCGCGCAGCCACAGAGACGCGAGCGACACGGCGGCGGCGCCCTCTCTCGTGACCAACGACCCAGCCACAGATCACTGATGACCTACGAGCTCTCACACCTGGACGCCCTCGAAGCGGAGGCGATCCACATCATGCGCGAGGTCGCCGCCGAGCTGGAGCGTCCCGTGCTGCTGTTCTCCGGCGGCAAGGACTCGATCGTGCTGCTGCGGCTGGCCGAGAAGGCGTTCCGGCCGGGCCGTTTCCCGTTCCCGGTGATGCACGTCGACACCGGCCACAACTTCCCCGAGGTCGTCGAGTACCGCGACCGCCGCATCGCCGAGATCGGCGAGCGGCTGATCGTCGCCTCCGTGCAGGATTCGATCGATCAGGGCCGCGTCGTCGAGGAGACCGGCCCGCGCGCCTCGCGCAACCGCCTCCAGACCGTCACGCTGCTCGACGCGATCGAGGAGCACGGCTTCGACGCCGCCTTCGGCGGCGCCCGCCGCGACGAGGAGCGCGCCCGCGCGAAGGAGCGGATCTTCTCCTTCCGCGACGACTTCGGCCAGTGGGACCCGAAGGCGCAGCGCCCCGAGCTGTGGGCGCTCTACAACGGCCGCGTCCGCAAGGGCGAGCACGTGCGCGTCTTCCCGATCTCCAACTGGACCGAGCTCGACGTCTGGCAGTACATCGAGCGCGAGAGACTCGAGCTGCCGTCGATCTACTTCGCGCACGAGCGCGAGGTCTTCAGACGCGACGGGATGCTCTACGCCGCCTTCGACTTCATGGAGCGGATGGAGGGCGAGGACGTCTTCACCGAGATGGTCCGCTACCGCACCGTCGGCGACATCAGCTGCACCGGCGCGGTCATGTCGACCGCGATCACCCTGGAGAGCGTCGTCGCCGAGATCGCGGCGACCAACATCACCGAACGAGGCCAGACGCGCGCGGACGACCGCGCGACCGAGGCCGCGATGGAAGACCGCAAGCGAGAGGGCTACTTCTAATGGCAGCGACGGCCGCGATGAACGGGCATTCCCACGACTGGGGGTCCGACACGACCGAGCTGCTGCGCTTCGCGACGGCGGGCTCCGTCGACGACGGCAAGAGCACCCTGATCGGGCGCCTGCTGCACGACGCCAAGTCGATCCTCGCCGACCAGCTGGCGCACGTGAAGGAGACGAGCGAGCGCCGCGGCGACGGCGAGCTGAACCTCGCGCTGCTGACCGACGGCCTGCGCGCCGAGCGCGAGCAGGGCATCACGATCGACGTCGCCTACCGCTCCTTCCAGACCGACAAGCGGCGCTTCATCATCGCCGACTGCCCCGGCCACGAGCAGTACACGCGCAACATGGTCACGGGCGCCTCGACGGCCGACCTCTCGCTCGTGCTGGTCGACGCCCGCAACGGCCTCGTCAGACAGTCCCGCCGCCACGCCGCGATCTCGGCGCTGCTGCGCACGCCCCACCTCGTCGTCTGCGTCAACAAGATGGACCTCGTCGACTACGACCAGTCGGTCTTCGACGCGATCGTCGCCGACTTCACCGCGTGGTCGGAGCCGATCGCGGCCTTCAGCGAGATCACCTTCATCCCGATCTCGGCGCTGAAGGGCGACAACGTCGTCGACCCCTCGACGACGATGCCGTGGTACGACGGCCCGACGCTGCTGCACCACCTCGAGACCGTCGAGATAGCGGGCGACCGCAACCTCGACGACTGGCGCTTCCCCGTCCAGTGGGTCGTGCGGCCGCAGAACGACGAGCGCTACCACGACTACCGCGGCTACGCCGGGCAGGTCGCCGGCGGCGTGCTGGTCCCCGGCGAGGAGGTCGTCGTGCTGCCCTCCGGCCGCACGACGAAGCTCGCCGGCATCGACACGATCGACGGCCCGCTCGACGCCGCCTTCCCGCCGCAGTCCGTGACGCTGCTACTGGAGGACGACCTCGACGTCTCGCGCGGCGACCTGATCGCCCGCCCCTCCGACGCGCCGACGGTCGCGCGCGAGCTGGAGGCGGTCGTCTGCTGGATGACCGACGCCCCGCTGCAGCCGCGCGGCAGATACGCGATCAAGCACGCGACGCGCTCGGTGCGCGGCATCGTCGACGCGATCGACTGGCGCCTGAACGTCGAGACGCTGGAGCGCGAGGAGGCCGAGGGTGGCCTGTCGCTGAACGAGATCGGCCACGTCAAGCTGCGCCTCAGCGCGCCGCTGGCGTTCGACTCCTACGAGCGCAACCGCGACACCGGCAGCTTCATCGTGATCGACGAGTCGACCAACGACACCGTCGGCGCGGGCCTCATCGTGTCCTGACGGATTGCGAGTTCCACGGCGGCGGGCGCCGGCGCGCCACGTCAGCGGGAACTCGCGGAACGGGTGGCGGCGGTATCGTCGCGCGATGGAATCGAGGACCAGCGCGGAGCGGCGGCAGCGGGTCGCCGCGCCGCGCGGACGTCCCGCCTGGCTGCGCGTCCTGCAGATCGCCGCGCCGCTGGCGTGGCTGGCGGCGACCGTCTGGTTCGTCGCCTTCGAGGGGCTGCCGCTGACGCGCGACTGGATCGCCGCGTGGGTCGTGCTCGGCCTGCTCGCCTTCTCGCTCGGCGACGTCGGCGGCTGGTTCAGAGGCGTCGTGCTCGACTGGCTGCCGTTCTTCGGGATACTCGCGCTCTACGACCTGCTGCGCGGCGTCGCCGACGGGCTGATCTTCGAGCCGTTCTTCCTGCCGCAGATCGACGCCGACGAGTTCCTCTTCGGCGGCCAGGTGCCGACGGTGTGGCTGCAGGAGCGCCTCTACGAACCGGGCGCGCTGCCGTGGTGGGGCGTGATCGCGTGGGCGGTCTACATGTCGCACTTCTTCGCGACCCCGCTGCTGGCCGGCATCCTCTGGAAGGTCGACCGGATGCGCTTCCGCCGCTACGCGGTGACGGTCGCGGCGCTCTCGCTGCTCGGCTTCGCGACCTACGCCCTGTTCCCCGCCGCACCGCCGTGGATGGCGGCGCAGGACGGCCTGATCCCGCCGGTCTCGCGCGTCATCCCGGAGCTGTGGGGCCAGCTCGGGATCCCCGCCAGATTCGGCGTCGTCGGGACCGGCTACGAGTACGCCAACGACGTCGCCGCGGTGCCGTCGCTGCACGCCGCCTTCTCGCTCCTGATCACCTTGGAGCTGTGGCAGTCGGCGCGGCGGTGGCCATTGCGGGTGCTGCTCGGCGCCTATCCGCTCGTGATGGCGTTCGCGCTCGTCTACAGCGGTGAGCACTACGTCGTCGACATCCTGCTGGGGTGGATCTACGCCGTCGTCGCCTTCTGGGGCGTGCGGCGCGCCTTCGCCCGCTGGACGGCTCGACGCGACCGCAACGATCGCAACGTCAGATCGGGGTCGTTTTCGGTGTCCACCGACTAACCTTCCGCCGCGTGTTCTCGAAGATCCTGATCGCCAATCGCGGCGAGATCGCCGTCCGCGTCATCCGCGCGTGCGAAGAGCTGGGCATCGCCTCCGTCGCCGTCTACTCCGAGCTCGACCGCGACGCGCTGCACGTCAAGCGCGCCGACGAGGCCTACCTGATCGGTCCCGGCCCCGCCGCCGACTCCTACCTGAGAGTCGACAAGATCCTCGACGTCGCGAAGAGATCGGGCGCCGAGGCGATCCACCCCGGCTACGGCTTCCTGGCCGAGAACGCCGCCTTCGCCGCCGCCTGTGAGGAGGCGGGGATCACCTTCATCGGCCCGCCGGCCGCCGCGATCGACGCGATGGGCTCCAAGACCGCCGCGCGCGACCTGATGAAGAAGGCCGGCGTGCCGATCGTGCCGGGCACGACCGAGCCGGTCAAGGACGTCAGAGCGGCGCGCAAGATCATCGAGAGAACGATCGGCTTTCCCGTCGCCGTCAAGGCAGCCGGCGGCGGTGGCGGCAAGGGCTTCCGCGTCGCGCTGACCGACGACGAGCTGGATGCCGCCTTCGAGGGCGCCGCGCGCGAGGGCGAGAAGTTCTTCTCCGACGCGACCGTCTACCTCGAGCGCTACCTGCCGGATCCGCGCCACGTCGAGGTGCAGGTGCTGGCCGACCGTCACGGCAACGTGATCCACCTCGGCGAGCGCGACTGCTCGATCCAGCGCCGCCACCAGAAGCTGATCGAGGAGGCGCCGGCGCCGGCCGTCGACGCCGAGCTGCGCGAGAAGATCGGCAAGATCGCGACCGACGCCGCTGCCGCCGTCCACTACGTCGGCGCCGGCACGATCGAGGGTCTCCTGCAGGACGGCGAGTACTACTTCCTCGAGATGAACACGCGCGTCCAGGTCGAGCACTGCGTGACCGAGATGGTGACGGGCGTCGACATCGTCAAGGAGGGCATCCGCGCCGCCGCCGGCGAGCCGCTGTCGATCACCCAGGACGACGTCGTGCTGCGCGGCCACGCGATCGAGTGCCGCATCAACGCCGAGGACGCCTCGCGCAACTTCGCGCCCGCCCCCGGCAAGATCAGCGACTACAAGGAGCCCTCGGGCCCCGGCGTGCGCGTCGACTCGGGCGTCGGCCCCGGCGGCGAGGTCTCGCCGATGTACGACCCGATGGTCGCCAAGCTGATCGTCTGGGACAGCGACCGCGCCTCCGCCACGAGACGGATGCTGCGCGCGCTCTCCGAGTACGAGATCGGCGAGCTGAAGACGCTGCTGCCGTTCCACTCCGCGATCCTCGCGACCCCGCAGTGGGACAACGCGGAGACCTGCCGCGACCTCGTCGAGGATCGCAAGTGGCTCAGAGAGCTGGCCTTCCCCCCGCCGGTCCCCACCGATGACGAGGACGAGCCGAAGCTGGAGCAGACCTACACGGTCGAGGTCTCCGGTCGCCGCTTCGACGTGAGAGTGATCGGCGCCGCGTACGCGGGCGGCGGGACGGTCGCGCTCAACGGCTCCGCTCCCGCCGCGGGCGGCAAGAGACCGCGCCGCGAGCGCAAGAGCGGCGGTGCCGCCGGCGGCGCCGACACGCTCCCCTCGCCGATGCAGGGCAACATGTGGAGAGTCAAGGTGAAGCAGGGCGACACGGTCGAGGAGGGCCAGCTGCTCTGCATCATCGAGGCGATGAAGATGGAGAACGAGATCACCGCCCACAAGGCGGGCGTGATCGCTGAGATCCCGATCACCGAGGGCGCCGCGATCAGCGCCGGCGACACGATCGCCGTCATCAGATCGCCGGCGGCCGCGGAGTAGCGCGATGGGGCTCGACTTCGACGCCGTCCGCGCGGGCCTCGCCTCGGCGATCCCGTTCAACGCGCACAACGGCCTGGAGCTGATCGAGGTCGCTCCTGGCCGCGGTGTCGTCGTCGCCCCCGATGCCGACCACGGGAAGAACCACATAGGCTCGCAGCACGCCGCCGCGCTCTTCGGCGCCGGCGAGTTCGCCTCGGGCGCCGCCTTCCTCGGCGCCTTCGGCGAGCACCTCGCCGGTCTGATCCCGCTCGCGCAGAGCGCCGAGATCGCCTACAGAAAGGTCGCCAACGGCCCGATCACGGCGACCGCGACGCTCGACGCCGACGTCAGCGAGCTGCTGGCGCAGGTCGAGGCCGACGGCCGCACCCGCTTCCCCGTCGCGGTCGTCCTGCGCGACGGCGGGGGCGACGTCGTCGCCGAGATGACGGTCCGCTGGTACGTGAAGCGCGCCGCGGCGTGACACGAGCTCCGCACGTCTGGCGCGCGACGCTGCTGGAAGCGGAGACGGTCGCCGACCTGCTCGTCGAGTTCCGCGACCACCTCGGCCGCGACTGGCCCTCCGACAACGCCTTCCACGCCGGCGTCGAGCGCGTGCTGGAGCGCGGCGAGGCCGACTTCCTGCTGGCGGCGCCGGCGCAGGGCGAGCCGGCGGCCGGCGTCTGCCAGCTGCGCTTCGCCTTCAACCTCTGGCGGGCCGGCAGCGAGTGCCAGCTGGAGGATCTCTACGTGACGCCGAGCGCCCGCCGCGCCGGGCTCGGCGCGGTGCTGGTCGCGGCGGCGCTGGAGCGTGCGCGCGAGCGCAACTGCCGCTGGATCGAGCTGGACACGCACGAGGACAACGCGCCGGCGATCGCGCTCTACGAGCGCTTCGGTTTCCACGTCGGCCGCTCCGGCGGCAAGCGCGAGCTGGTGCTCGCACGCTCGCTCGACGATCCGCGCTAGAGCGCGAAGACCGGCGCCCGACGCCGCGGCGCCTTCAGCGCCTCGAGCCGGTTTCCGTTCAGACGGCCTTGCCGTCGCGCAGCAGCGAGAGGTTGTACTGGTGCAGGTTCTTCTGCGCGCCTGTCCGGCGCGCGAGCGGCAGCGGCGCTCTCTCCGGATCCTCGCCGCGCAGCGCTTCGAGGTAGGCGACGTCCTCGCGCAGGATCGCGGCGGCGCGCGCGCCGTCGAGCGGCTCGCCGTGGCCGGGCACGACGACGTCGGCCTCCGTCAGCAGCGGGCCGAACCGTCTCAGCGTCGCGAGGTACTTGTCGATCGAGGCGCCCGGCGACAGCTCCGGGATCGCGTGCGAGGAGAGGTAGTCTCCGACGACCAGCACGCGCGCCCACGGGATCAGCACGGCGCTGCCGTCGGCCGTGTGACCGTCGGCCGGGTGCAGCTGCAGCTCCTGCTCCCCGACGGCGCAGTAGCCGGGCACCGGCAGCGCCTGCACGCCGGGCAGCGACAGCGGGCCGGGCCGGTCGATGTAGTACTCCTCGTCGAAGTCGCGCAGCTCGCGCGCGGCCGCGCCGGGCTCGGCCGTCAGCCGCGCGGCCGTCGTCTCGCCGACGCCGAGCGCCGCCTCCGGGAAGGCGTAGCGGCCGAGCAGGTGATCCCAGTCGGCGTGGGTGGCGAGCAGGCCGCTGATCGGGAACTCGGCCTGCTCGGCCAGCGCCGGCAGGATCTCCAGCTCGTCCGGCATGATCGGCGAGTCGATCAGGAAGGCCTCGCCGCCGCTGCGCACGAGCGTCGCCGTCGTCTTCCAGATGCGGCTGGTGACGACGATGACGTCGGCGTGGACGCTGACGGCCTTCATCGCGCGCGGCCTCCGCGGTTCAGTCGCCGGCCAGCAGTCTGAGCGCCTCGCGCAGGTTCGTGACCTCCGCGTCAGGCTTCTTCTGGCCGCTCTCGAGCGTCGCTCTGTCGCGGTTGACCCAGATGACGGGGACTCTCGCTCTGAGGCACGGCTCGACGTCGGTCGGGTAGCTGGAGCTGATGTGGACCCAGCCTCTCTTGCCGCCGACGCGCCGCTCGCACTCCTTGAAGTGCGCCGGGTCGGGCTTGTACGAGCGCACCTGCTGCGCCGTCACGACGAGGTCGAAGTCGAGCGGGATGTGGCGCCGCGTCTGACCGAGCAGCTTGTCGTCGATGTTCGAGATCAGCCCGGTTCTGAACTGCTTCGCGAATCTCGCGAGCGTCGAGTTGGCCTCTCTGAACGCCGGCCAGCGCTGGACCGAGTCGGGCAGGAAGCCCGAGCGCGAGGGCTCCAGCCCCCAGCCCAGCTCCTCGGAGATGCGCACGGCGGTGCGCCGCAGGACCTCGGCGTACAGCTCGTAGGAGCCGGCCTGGATCTCGGCCTGGATCGAGTGGAAGAGCGGGATCAGCTGGTCGCGCTCGATCGTGAAGCCGTCGCGCTTCGCCTCTCTGGCGAAGGCGTCGTAGGCGCCCGAATCCCAGTCGATCAGGGTGCCGTAGACGTCGAACGTAACGAATGTGACAGTTCTGGGAATGGCCATTGGCCGGCCATTATGCCTGCTCGGCAGGTATTCGCGCGTTGTGGGGACCAATTCTGGTATTGCGGAGTAGAGTCCGCGAGCGCTATGGACCTGCTCGAATATCAGGGCAAGCAACTTTTCGCCCGACATGGAATCCCGGTCCCCTCCGGGAAGCCTGCCGCGACGGTTGAAGCCGCCGTCGCCGCAGCTGATGAAATTGGATACCCCTGCGTCGTCAAGGCGCAAGTCTTGATCGGTGGCCGCGGCAAGGCCGGCGGCGTGAAGCTCGCGAAGGACAGAGCGGAGGCGACGCAGTACGCCACCGACATCCTCGGGATGGACATCAAGGGCTTCACGGTCCATGAGGTCTGGATCGAGGGCGCCTCTGAGATCGCCGAGGAGTACTACGCGTCGATCGTCTTCGACCGTGCCGCCAAGGCCCCTCTCGTCATGCTCTCGACTCAGGGCGGCATGGACATCGAGGAGGTCGCGGAGAAGACGCCCGAGGCGCTCGCGAGACTGCACGTCGACCCGCTGCTCGGCTTTCAGGACTTCCACGGCCGCAAGCTGGCGTTCGCCGCCGGCATCCCGGCCGACCTGATCCGCCCGGTCGGCGCGATGCTGACGAAGCTGTACGCGACCTTCGTCGCCGAAGAGGCGATGCTGATCGAGGTCAACCCGCTGATCATCACGCCGGCTCGCGAGGTCGTCGCGCTCGACGCGAAGGTCACGCTCGACGGCAACTCGCTCTACCGCCACCCTGACAACGCGGCGCTGCGCGACCCCTCCGCCGAGGACCCGCAGGAGCAGATGGCGCACGAGCGCGGCCTCACGTACGTGAAGCTCGACGGCGACATCGGCATCCTCGGCAACGGCGCCGGGCTCGTGATGTCGACGCTCGACGTCGTCGGCCTCCACGGCGGCGAGGCGGCCAACTTCCTCGACGCCGGCGGCGGCTCGAAGTCCGACGCGATCGTCTCCGCGGTCGAGGTGATCCTCTCCGACCCGAAGGTCAGAGCCGTCCTCTTCAACATCTTCGGCGGCATCACCCGCTGCGACGAGGTCGCGAAGGGCCTGATCGAGGCGTACGGCGTGATCCAGCCGACGGTGCCGTTCGTCGTCCGGCTCGACGGCACGAACGACGTCGAGGGGCGCAAGCTGCTCGCCGACGCGAACCTGCCGAACGTCGCGACCGCGACGACGATGAACGAGGCGGCCGAGAAGGTCGTCGAGCTCGCCAAGACCGGAGTTCCCGCATGAGCGTCCTCGTCGACAGAGAGACCCGCCTCGTCGTCACGGGCATCACCGGCCGCGAGGGGACCTTCCACGCGACCAACAACAAGCGCTACGGCACGCAGGTCGTCGCCGGCGTGACGCCCGGCAAGGGCGGCCAGGACGTCGACGGGATCCCCGTCTTCAACACGGTCGCCGACTCGGTCGACAAGGCCGGCGCCAACACGGCGATGATCTTCGTCCCGCCGCGCTTCGCCGCCGACTCGATCCTCGAGGCGGCGGACGCCGGCATCAGATTGATCGTCGCGATCACCGAGGGCATCCCGGCGCACGACGAGCTGCGCGTCTACACGCAGCTCAAGCGCAACCCGGACGTGCGCCTCGTCGGCCCCAACTGCCCGGGCATCCTGTCGCCGGGCAAGGCGAGCGTCGGCATCATCCCGGCGTCGTTCTTCAAGCCGGGCAACGTCGGCGTCGTGTCGCGCTCCGGCACGCTGACCTACCAGATCGGCAACGAGCTGGCGCAGCGCGGCTTCGGCAACTCCTCGATCGTCGGCATCGGCGGCGACCCGGTCCCGGGCTCGTCGTTCATCGACGTGATCGAGCTGTTCGAGGCCGATCCCGAGACCGAGATCATCGTGATGTCGGGCGAGATCGGCGGCTCCGCCGAGGAGGAGGCGGCCGAGTACATCGCGGCGCACGTCTCCAAGCCGGTCGTCGCCTACATCGCCGGCTTCACGGCGCCCGAAGGCAAGACGATGGGCCACGCCGGCGCGATCGTCTCCGGCACCGCCGGCACCGCGAGAGCGAAGGCCGAGGCGCTGGAGAGCAAGGGCGTCCGCGTCGGCCGCACCCCGACCGAGACCGCGGAGCTCGCGATGGAGCTGCTCAAGTAGGCAGCCTGCCGCATCTGTGTTTGTCGCAGCGCCCCGAAAGGGGCGCTGCGTCGTTAATCGCGTACCCTGCGGGGATGGCCTCCGAACCCGCTCCGATCTCCTTCGCGCGCGGTGCACCCTCGCTCGACATCATCGACGTCGAGGGCCTGCGCGCCGCGGCTGACGCCGCCTTCACGGCTGACCCGTCCGGGACGTTCTCGTACGGCACGTCGATCGGCTACAGACCGCTGCGCGCCTGGATCGCCGAGAAGCACGGAGTCGCGCCGGAGAACGTGATCGTCACGAACGGCTCGATGCAGGCCGACGCCTTCCTCTTCGAAGCGCTCGTCGAGCCCGACGACGTCGTGATCGTCGAGCGGCCGACCTACGACCGCACGCTGCTGTCGCTGCGCTCGCGCGGCGGCGACCTGCGCCCGGTCGCGCTGCACGAGGACGGCGTCGACGTCGCCGGCATCGAGGCGCTGCTCGCCGACGGCGTCAGACCGCAGCTGGCGCATCTGATCCCGAACTTCCAGAACCCCGCCGGCTACACGCTGTCGCTGGAGAAGCGGCAGGCGCTGGTCGAGCTGGCGAAGGCCAACGGCTTCCTGATCTTCGAGGACGACCCGTACGTCGAGCTGCGCTTCACCGGCGAGACGCTGCCGACGATGCTGTCGCTGGCGCAGGACGACCAGGTCGTCTACGCCTCGTCGTTCTCCAAGACCGTCTGTCCCGGCATCCGCGTCGGCTACCTCGTCGGCCCGGAGAAGCTGATCGCGCGGATCGCGAAGCTGGCGACGAACACGTACATCTCGCCGAACATGGTCGCGCAGTCGATCGTCAACACCTTCTGCCGCAACGGCTCGTACGAGCGCTCGATCGAGACCGTCAAGGTCGCGCTGAAGGAGCGCTCGGAGGCGCTCTGCGACGCGCTCGCCGCGAAGCTGCCGGAGGCGCGCTTCGTCGCCCCCGAGGGCGGCTACTTCCTCTGGGTCGAGATGCCGGAGGGCTTCGACGCCGACGCGCTCTTCAAGGCGGCCGCCGAGCGCGGTGTCGCGATCGTGAAGGGCACGGACTTCCTGATCGAGGGCGGCGAGAACGCCTTCCGCCTCGCCTACTCGGGCGTCAAGCCGGCGGAGATCGAGGAGGGCGTCGACCGCCTGGCCGACGCCGTCAATTCCTTGCCGGTGGCCTGAGCGGCCCGCTCAGGTCATCGGCCGTAGCGGTCGCCCATTACCAGCTGCTCCGCCGGAATCGCGGTGCGGGGCGGCGGTGAGGGGTCGGCTCTGACGGTGACCGTCTCGGCGACGATGCGCGTGATCGTGCGCTCCTCGCCTGCGGCGGTCGCGACCGTCACCTGCTCGTCGTCGCTGGCGGCGACGGTGCCGTCGAGACCCGGCTCGATGCCGTGGGCCATCAGGTAGTGGAGGACGTCCTCGGCCTCGTTCTCCAGCCGCAGGATGCTGACGCTGGCGCCGACCACGCAGTCGGCCAGCGGCACGCCTGAGATGCGCTCGCCGACCTTGATCGGATGGCCGTGCGGGCAGGTCGTGGCGTCAGAGACCGACGCGCGCACGTACGCCTCGAAGCGGGGCGTCATCGCGTGCTCGAGCCGCTCGGCCTCCTCGTGCACCTCGTCCCACGGGACGCCGACGACGTCGGTCAGGAAGCGCTCGATCAGGCGATGGCGGCTGGTGACCTCCTCGGCCTGCCGGCGGCCCTCCTCGGTGAACGAGATCGACTTGTCGGCCTCGCGCGTGACGTAGCCGTCGCGCGCGAGCCGGCCGAGCATCTCGTGGACCGTCGGCGCCGACAGCTGCATCGCGCGCGCGAGGTTGGCGCCCGTCATCGGCAGGTTGGCCTCGAACAGCCAGAAGAGCATCTGGAGGTACTCCTCCTCCGCGACCGTCACGTGCTCGTGGGACACGCGTGCTCCCCTTTCCGCTGCTCGATTCGCCGGCAACCCGGCCCGGACTCCGGATCGTAGTACTAAGCTCGCCCCCATGGAGGTCGGCAGCGGCACGCGCGCGCTCGTGACGGGCGCATCGAGCGGAATCGGGCGCGCGCTCGCGCACACGCTGGCGGCGCGCGGCGCGCGCGTCGGCCTGGCGGCGCGCTCGGCGCCGGAGCTGGAGCGGCTCGCGGCCGAGCTGCCCGGGCTCGCCGGCGGCCATCACGCGCTGCCGTGTGACGTCTCCGAGCGGTCGCAGGTCGAGGCGGCGGTGGAGCGGTTCGTCGCCGCGACCGGCGGGATCGACCTCGTCGTCGCCAACGCCGGCATCGCCCACTACGGCCCGTTCCGCGAGCTGTCGCCGGAGCGGATCGAGCAGATGACGGCGGTCAACTGGCTCGGGACCGTCTGGACGGTGCGGGCGGCGCTGGAGCCGATGGTCGCCGCCGGCCGCGGCCACGTCGTGATCGTCTCCTCCGGCGCCGGCCAGCGCGCCTTCCCCGACGCCGCCGTCTACGGCGCGACGAAGGCCGCCCAGCGCGCCTTCGGCGAGGCGCTGCGGCACGAGCTGGCGGGCACCGGCGTCTCGCTGACGGTCGCCTTCCCGGGCGAGATCGCAACCGCGCTGCACGACCACGAGAAGGCGCGCATGCCGGCCTGGTACCGCGGCGATGCCAGAGCGGCCTCGCCCGACGCGCTCGCCGACGCGATCCTCGCCGCCGTCGCCGCCGACCGCCGCACGGTCGCCTTTCCCCGCCTCGTCGGCCTGCTCGGCGTCGCCAACGGCATCTCCCCGCGCTTCGCCGACGCGATCCTGCGCCGCCTGCGCGGACCGAGCGCGGCGCCGCGCCGCGACTGACTACGCCGCCGCGCGCCGCGCCTCCATGTCGGCGAGCTGGCGCTCGGCGAGCGCGATCAGCTCTCTCGTCGCGGGCGAGAGGACGGCGTCGCGGCGCGTGATGAAGGCGAAGGTCTCGTGCAGCGGCGGATCGAAGGAGACGTATCTGAGCGCGCTCGGGAGCGCGCCGCGGCGCAGCGAGATCGAGGCGGAGATGACGGTGTCGCCGAGGCCGCGGGCGGCGAGGTCGAGCGCGTTGCCGACCTCCTCGACCTCGATCGCCGGCTCCAGCCGCATGCCGGCGCGCTGGGCGCGTGCGAGCAGCGCGCGGCGGGTCGGGTCCTCCCAGCCCCAGCGGGCGTCGTAGAGGATCAGCGGCGCGTCGGCGAGCCGCTCGATCGCGATCGGCCCGCTGACGCGCTCCGGCGCCGCGCTGACGTAGACCAGCTCGTCCTCCATCGCGGGGCGCACGTCGAGGCCGGCGTCGTCGATCGGCAGCACGACGAGGCCGGCCTCGACGCTGCCCTCGCGCACCTCGTCGGCGACCTCGCTGGAGTTGAGCCCGACGACGCGCAGGCGCACGTCGGGGTGGCGGCGGCGGAAGGCGGCGGCGACGTTGCCGATCAGCCAGGTCGGCGCGTCGCCGAAGGTGCCGAAGGTCGCCGTGCCGGCGCGCAGCTCGCGCACGTCGGCGACCGACGCGGCCGCGCGGGCCGCCGCCTCCAGCGTCCGCTCGGCCTCGGGCCGCAGCGCGCGGCCGGCCTCGGTCAGCACCAGTCTGCGGCCGGCGCGCACGAACAGCGCGACGCCCAGCTCCGTCTCCAGGCGGCGGATCTGCTCCGACAGCGACGGCTGCGCCATGTAGAGCGCGTCGGCGGCGGCGCTGAAGGTGCCGTGCTCGATCGCGGCGAGGAAGTACTGGAGCTGTTGCAGTGTCAAAGGCAGATCCTATGGATACCGATGGAGATCAAGGGTAACGCGATGGCACGCGCACGCCTACCTTGGTCTGCGTGAACGTTTCTCCCGACATCAGCCGCGAGCGCCAGGGGCTGCTCCTGTGCCTGATCGCCGCGGTCGGCTTCGGCTCGATGGCGGTGCTCGCCAAGCTCGCCTACGCCGCCGGCGCCTCGGTGCTGACGCTGATGTCGGTCCGCTTCGCGATCGGCGCCGCGCTGCTGTGGGGCTTCGCCGCCTACCGCGGCGTCGCACGGATCGGCTCGCGTCGCGCCGCGCTCGCCGCGCTCGGCCTCGGGCTCTTCCTCTACAGCGCCGAGTCGGGCCTCTACGCGACCGCGCTGACGCGGATCGACGCGTCGCTCGGCGAGCTGCTGATGTTCAGCTACCCGGCGATCGTCGTGATCGCCGCGATCGTGCTGCGCCGCGAGCCGGCGTCGCGCCGCCGGCTCGGCGCCGTCGCGATCGCCTCCAGCGGCGTCCTGCTCGTGCTCGCGGGCGGCTCGACCGGCGCGATCGACCCGCTCGGCGTCGTGCTCGCGCTCGCCGCCGCCGCGCTCTACGCGACCTACGTGCTGAGCGCCGATGCGCTCGGCGGCCGCCTCCATCCGCTGACCTTCTCCGCGCTCGTCTGCACGGGCGCCGCGATCGCCTTCGCGACGGCCGGCACCGCCTCCGGCTCGGTCGACCTCGGCGCGCTGCACTGGCAGGCGTGGCTGTGGATCGCCGTGATCGCCGTCTTCTCGACCGCCGTCGGCATGACCGCCTTCATAGCGGGCGTCGAGCGGCTCGGCCCCAGCCGCGCCTCGATCATGTCGGCGCTCGACCCGC
Organism: Conexibacter stalactiti; assembly: GCF_033542075.1. Lineage (NCBI taxonomy): Bacteria > Bacillati > Actinomycetota > Thermoleophilia > Solirubrobacterales > Conexibacteraceae > Conexibacter > Conexibacter stalactiti. Next base: position 4,596 of record NZ_JAWSTH010000007.1, on the reverse strand, counting down.
TCGTCGCGGTGACGCTCGGCGGCCTCGTCTTCAGCGAGGCGCTCGGGCCGGTCCAGCTGCTCGGCGGACTGCTCGTCGTCTCAGCGGTCGTGGTCATCCAACTGCCCGTCGCGGCCCGCCTGCGCACCAGCACGCTGTCGCTGCCGATACCATCGCGCCACCGTGGCGCTTCCGCTCAGCCCGCCCCTCAGCCCTCAGCTGGCTCGCTCGCGCTCGTCACTTCCGAGCGGCGATAGCTGGGCGTACGAGCCGAAGTTCGACGGCTTCCGCGCGATCGCGTTCGTCGAGGGCGACAGCGTGCGGATCCAGTCGCGCGGCGGCAGACCGCTGGAGCGCTATTTCCCCGAGCTCAACTTCCCGCCCGGCCGCTACGTCGTCGACGGCGAGATCGTGATCGAGGACGCCGAGGGCCGTCAGGACTTCGACCTGCTCTCGCAGCGGATCCACCCGGCCGCGTCACGGATCGAGAAGCTGTCGGTCGAGACGCCGGCCCGCTACATCGCCTTCGACCTGCTCGCCGACGACGAGCGCTCGCTGCTGAGCGAGCCGTTCTCGGCGCGGCGGGCGGCGCTGGAGGCCTTGGACGCCCCCGGCCTCGATCGCACCCCGCTCGTGCGCACGCCGCAGGAGGCCGAGCAATGGCTGCGCAGCGCCGAGGGCGTCGTCGCGAAGGAGTGGGACGCCCCCTACCGCCCCGGCGAGCGCGCCGGGATGGCGAAGATCAAGCGCCTGCGCACCGCCGACGCCGTGCTCGTCGGCTGGCGCCCCGGCAAGGAGCCGCTGACCGTCGGCTCGCTGATCCTCGGCCTCTACGACGATGCCGGCGAACTGCGCGTGGTCGGCCACACGTCGTCGCTGAGAGCGGCGGAGAGACGCTCGCTGGTCGACAGACTGCGGCCGTTCGAGAGCGGCGAGCGCGGCTCCGCCGACCCCTCGCGCTGGAAGAACGACAAGGACCTCGAATGGGTCGGGCTGCGGCCCGAGCTGGTCGTCGAGGTCAGCTTCGACCACGTCGCCGGCGGCCGCATCCGCCACGGCGCGAAGCTGAAGCGCTGGCGCGAGGACAAGCCGCCGGCCGACTGCCGCATCGAGCAGCTCGACGACTGAGGGCGCGGCGGCGCGGTGGGCGGCCGCGGCACCAGACCGCTCAGCAGCGGTTGAGCGGTCGGTAGGATGCCCGGCATGGGAGCGCGTGCGCGCCAACGGGGATCGTTTCTGACCGCGCTCGCGGCCGGCGTCGCGCTCGCGACGCTGACAGCGCCCGCCGCAGCCGCGGCGCAGGAGCCGCCGCAGCCGCGCACCGCGACGATCGCCGACGCCGCCGACCCCGGTGTCGTCTACGACCTCGCAGCGCTGAACGTCGTGCTCGACCCGGCGGCCGGGACGTTGGCGATCGCGCTCGATCTGCACCTCCCGCCGCCGCTGCCGCCGGCCGTCGACGCGGCGACGGTGACCGTGCGACTGGCGTCCAACGCGGTCGCCGACGGCGGCACGAGCTGCCGCGTCGAGCCGCCGGCCGCGCCCGGCGACGTCGTGCTGACGCTCGCCACCGACCCGCTCGACGGCACGCTGACGGCGAGCGCGACGATCGCGCCCGATCCGCTCCCGCGCCCGCTGACCGTCGACCGCTCACCCGACGGCGCGCGCATCTCGCTCGCCCTGACCGACCCGCTGCTGGCGCAGGCGGCGCCGCGCTGCGCCGAGGCGGTCGCGCGCGGCCGCTCCGACGGACTGCCCGACGATCCCGGCGAGCACGGCGACGACGCGCTCGCCGGTTGGTTCGACGGTCAGCGGCCGGTCGTCGAGCCGCCGCCGCCGAGACCGCTCCCGGACGCGCCGGCGGCGCCGTCCGGCGGCGCCCCGGTCCCGCCGTCCGCGCCGACGACCCCGCAGTCGACGGCGAGACGCCCGACCGAGGGCGGAGCTTGCCGGCGGAGCGGGCTGCCCGCGCTGGAGTGGGAGCCGTTTCCACGCGAGCTGGCGGCGCGCGGCACCGCGCTCGTGCCGGTGCAGGCGCGCAGAGGACGGCGGGTCAGCGACCTCGTCGCGACGCTGACGACCGTGCGCGGCGGCCGCGCCGTCGGCGAGCCGTCGCGAATCTCGCTGCCGCCGCGCGGCTACGCGCTGCAGCTGCGCGCGCCCGCCGAGCCCGGGCGCTTGGATGTGGTGCTGAGCTGGGTCGAGCAGCGCGACGGCGTCGACTGCCCGCAACGCTCGCGCCGCATCAGCGTCGCCGTCGTGAGAGCGCTGGAGCCGCGCCTGTCGATCGCGCGCGAGAGCGATCCGGCCCGGCTCACGCTCGCCTGGGGCGCGCGCGGCCACGACTGTCACGCGCTCGCCGAGCGGCCGCTGAGCGTGCGGCTGGAAGGTCTCGGCTACGTCCGCGGCTACCGCGTCGACGACCCCTGCGCGGAGTGGAGCACGCCCGGCATGGCGCTGCCCGACGTCGCGGCGCAGCGCGCCGGAGAGACGCTGCGGCTGACGCCGCGCGGCGACGAGCCGGGCAGCTGGAGCTATCGCTTGACGGCGAAGTCCGGGCGCAGAACGGTCGCGAGCGGCTTCGTCGTCGTGACCGTCGACGAGCAGGACGGCGCGGTCGTGCGCTCGATCCGCTTCGTCGCCGACGGCGAGGCCGCGCGCCGCCGCGGCCGCCGCTGAGGCGGTCAAGGGCCGTCGGGCGCCGGCGGCTCCTCCTCGCCCACGAGGCCGCGCTTCGCGGCCCAGTGGCTCAGCTCGTGGCGCGAGGAGAGCTGCAGCTTGCGCAGGACCGAGCCGACGTGCGTCTCGACGGTGCGCGGGCTGATCCCCAGCCGGGCGCCGATCGCCTTGTAGGCGTAGCCGCGCGCGAGGTGATGGAGGACCTCGCGCTCGCGCGGCGTCAGCTGGTCCAGCTCGTCGTCCGTCGCCTTCTCCGGCGGGGCGCTGAACGCCTGCAGCACGAAGGCGGCCAGCCGCGGGCTGAAGTACGGCTCACCGTCGCGCACGCGCGTGATCGCGTCGAGCAGCGCCGCCGTGTCGATCGTCTTCGTGACGTAGCCGCGCGCCCCGGCGCGCACCATCGGCACGACGTCCTCGGCCGCATCGGAGACCGACAGCGCGAGGAAGGCCGGCGCGCCGGTCTCACCGCGGAACGCCTCCAGCACCGCCAGGCCGCCGCCGCCCGGCAGGTGCACGTCGAGCAGCACGACATCGGGCGAGGCGGCGCCGATCACGGCGATCGCCTCCTCCGGCGTCGCCGCCTCGCCGACGACGTCGCAGGCGGCCGACAGCTCCGCGCGCACGCCCGCGCGGAAGAGGTGGTGGTCGTCGACGATCACGACGAGCGGCCGGTCACTCATCGCCCGCCTCCCCGATCGCGTCGCCGAGCCGCAGCGCGACCTCGGTCCCGTCGCCGGGGACGGAATCGATGTTCGCCGCGCCGCCCGCTCCCGTCATCCGGCCGACGATCGCGTCGCGCACGCCGCGCCGCTCGTTCGGGACCTGTTCGAGCGCGAAGCCACCGCCTTCGTCGCGCACGTAGACGGCCGCGCCCCGCTCCGACAGCTCGGCGAAGACGACGATCGCGGCGCCGGGCGCGTGGCGCGCCGCGTTGCGCAGCGCCTCGCGCGCGGCCGCCACGAGCGCGCGGCCGGGGTCGTCGAGCGGGCGGTCGCCCAGCACCGTCACCTCGACGTCGACGCGCTGCTCGCGCTCGACCTCGTCGACGGTCGCGTGCAGCGCGCCGGCGAGCGTCGCCGCCCCCAGCTCCGCCTCGCCCGCCATCCAGGCGCGCAGCGCGCGCTCCTGACCCTTCGCCAGCCGCGCGACGGCGGCCGGGTCGCCGGCCTGCCGCTGCACGAGCGCGAGCGTCTGCAGGACGGAGTCGTGCAGGTGCGCGGCAACGCGCAGCCGCTCGTCCTCGCGTGCCTGCGCGAGCCGGTCGCGGTCGCCGCGCGCGGCCGCGCCGACGAGCAGCGGCACGAGCACGAGCACGAGGCCCGCGAGCCCGACCAGCAGCACGACCAGCAGCGCGAGCGCGATCCCGGTGTCGGCCAGGTACGGCCCGACGATGCCGAGGCCGACGAGCGTCGACCAGCCGATCAGGAGCGCTCCGGCCCCGGACTGCCACGGCAGCGCACGGACGCGCTCGCCGGCCGTCATCCGCTGCCATGGCGAGCGCTCGGCGCGGCTGCCGGCGCGCGCGGTGCGACGTCGCAGGTCGTCGCCGATCAGGACCACGCCCGCGGCGGCGCCAAGCAGCGCGACCGCGAGCAGCAGCACCGACTGGCGGCCGTCGAAGCGGGCGATCGCGAGCAGCAGCAGCGCGGCGGCCCCGACGGCGATCGCGGCCAGCAGCGCACGCCCCTCCGCGCTGCGCAACCGCCGCACCGCCGGAGGTCCGAGCACGAGTGCCACCAACGGCAGCACGCCGAGCGCCATCGCGACGGCCGCGGCACGCGCCGCGCCGTCGCGCGCCGCCAGCGCGAGCACGAGTGCGGCCAGCAGCACGACGCCGATCAGCGCGGTCGCGCGCCAGGCGGGATCGCGCAGCCGCGCGGCCGTCATCTGCGCGGCTCCCGGCGCTCGGCGGGGCGCGCTCTCCGCGCTCTCGCGGCG
>NZ_JAWSTH010000006.1:0-118116 GCF_033542075.1 Conexibacter stalactiti | reverse complement strand
CGCGAGCGGGCCTGCCGGTCCCGCCGGCGCGGCCGGCTACAACGGCTACGACGGCTGGGACGGCGCGCCCGGCCCGGTCGGCCCCGCCGGCAGAGCGGGAGCGACCGGCCCGCGCGGAGCGCGCGGCGCACGCGGCCCCGCCGGCAGAGCGGCGGTCCGCAACGCGAGAGCGCAGAAGGCGGCAAAGCAGAAGGCGGCCAAGCAGAAGGCCGCGGCTGCCAAGCGCAAGCGCGCCGCCGCCGCGAAGCAGCAGCGCGCCAAGCTCGCGAAGCAGAAGCGGAAGGCGAGCGTCAACCGGTCACGCTGAAGCTCCCTTCCAGGCCGCCGACCGAGCTGGTCGACACCCACACCGTGAAGGCGCCCGGTTCGACGACCGGGTTGCCGTCTCTGTCGATCAGCTCCAGGTCGGAGCGGTCCAGTCTGAACGTCAACTGTCGCGACTGACCCGGCTCCAGCGTCACCCGCTCGAACCCTCTGAGCGATCTCACCGGTCGCGTCACGCTGGCGACTCTGTCGCGCACGTACAGCTGCACGACCTCGTCACCCGCGCGGCGGCCGGTGTTGCGCACGGTCGCCGTCACGGTGACCTCACCGTCAGGCGTGATCGAGTCCGGTGTCACGGTGAGACCGCTGAGCGCGAATCTCGTGTACGAGAGGCCGAAGCCGAACGGGTACTGCGGCGAGTTGTCGACGTCGAGGTACTTCGACGTGTACTTGTTGGCCGGGTCGAACGGCCGGCCGGTCGGCTTCTCGTCGTAGTGGAGCGGGATCTGGCCGACGTTGCGCGGGAAGCTCACCGGCAGCTTGCCGCCGGGGTTGACCTTGCCGAGCAGCACGTCGGCGACGGCGTTACCGGCCTCGGTGCCGGGGTACCACGCCTCGAGGATCGCGGGCGCGTTTCTGGCCGCCCAGTCGATCGTCAGCGGGCGGCCGTTCATCAGCACGACGACGTACGGCTTGCGGGTCGCGTGGATCGCTCTCAGCAGCTGCAGCTGTCTGCCCGGGAGGTCGAGCTGCGAGCGCGAGGAGGCCTCGCCGCTCCACGACCACGGCTCGCCGAGCACGACGACCGCCGCCTGGGAGCCGCGCACGGCCGCGACCGCGTTGCCGAAGCCGCCGCTCGATCTGCACTCGGCGTCGCAGCCCTGCGCGTAGCGCACGCCGCGTCTGCCGAGCACCTGCTCGAAGCCGTCGCGGACGGTGACGACGTCGCCCTCCTTGCCGTCGCCGATCCAGGTGCCCATCATGTCGACCTGCGAGTCGGCGAGCGGTCCGACGACCGCCACTCTGCGCAGGTTGTCGGCGAGCGGCAGCGCGCCGCCGTCGTTCTTCAGCAGCACCATCGAGCGGCCGGCGATCCGGCGCGCCTCGCGGCGGTGCTCGGGATCGCTCAGCACGGCCGCTTCGGCGGCCTCGTCGACGTACGGTCTGTCGAACAGTCCGAGGCGGTACTTGAGCCGCAGCACGTGGCGCACGGCCTCGTCGATCGTCGCCTCTGAGAGGCGGCCGTCGGCGACCAGTCTGGCGCCGTTCTCGGCGAACGTTCTCGACACCATCTCGATGTCGGTGCCGGCGTTCAGGGCCAGCTGCGCGGCGTCGGCGTCATCGGCGGCGACGCCGTGCGCGATCAGCTCTCTGACCGCCGTGTAGTCGGAGATCACCGTGCCGTCGAAGCTCCACTCGTCGCGCAGCACGTCTCTCAGCACGAACGGGTTGGCGGTCGCCGGCACGCCGTTGATCTCGTTGAAGGAGGTCATGAAGGTGGCGACGCCGGCGTCGACGGCGGCTCTGAACGGCGGGAAGTAGAACTCGCGCAGGCGCCGCTCGGAGGTGTCGACGGTGTTGTAGTCGCGGCCCGCCTCCGCGCCGCCGTAGGCGACCCAGTGCTTGGCGGTCGCGGCGACGCGATCGGGTCTGGAGTAGTCGTCGCCTTGGAAGCCGCGCACGCGCGCGGCCGAGAAGACCGATCCGAGGAAGACGTCCTCGCCGGCGCCCTCGACGATGCGGCCCCAGCGCGGGTCGCGCGTGACGTCGACCATCGGGGCGAAGGTCCAGTGGACGCCGGCGGCGCGCGCCTCGCGCGCGGCGATCGCGGCCGACCGCTCGGCGGCGGCCGGATCCCAGCTGCTCGCCTCCGCGAGCGGCACGGGGAAGACGGTGCGGTAGCCGTGGATCACGTCGAAGCCGAACAGCAGCGGGATTCTCAGCGACGACTCCTCCAGCGCCACTCTCTGCGCGGCGTTGGTGGCGGCGGCGCCGCGACCGTTGAGCGTCGAGCCGAGCCGGCCCTCACGCACCATCTGAAGCTGGTCTTCTCTGAGTCTGCCGGTCGGGAAGTCGGCGTCGAGCTGTTGCAGCTGACCGAGCTTCTGCTCCAGCGTCATTCTCGACAGCCAGTCGTCGATCTGCGCTTCGATCTCGTCGTTGGGATCCTGTGCGGTCGCGGGCGGCGAGCTGCCGCGTGGCACCAGCAGCACGGCGAGCGCGATCAACGCCGCCAATGCGACGACAAGCGCGATCCGCACAGGGACGGGTACGGGTTTTGACATGAGAGCTCCCCTCCAGGGCTCGCTCCGGTCCCGCGTGTTGGCCTATCCGTTCAGCGGCGTGTCAAACCCAGCTCGTGCTCGGCGGCGGCGAGCGCGGCGGCTCGGCGCTCCGGCACGAGGCCGAGACGGGTGCGGCGGTCGAGCAGATCGTCGGCGGTCAGCGCCAGCTCGTGCGCGACCGCGAAGCGCAGCTCCGCGCGGCAGACCGGGACGCCGGGCGCCAGCGGCGCCAGCAGCTCAGGGTCGCCGTCGGCGAGCGCGGCGACGCGCGACGCCTCCGCGCCGTAGCGGCGCACGAGCGGCGGCGGCAGCTCGCCGGCCTGCGGCGCGGCGGTGGCCGGCGGGGCGCCGACGAGCGGCAGCGCGCGCGTCAGGCACGGGCCGGCGGTGACGCCGGGGCGCGTCACGATCTGGTCGACGGCGTCCTGCGCCATGCGGCGGGCGGTCGTCAGCTTGCCGCCGACGACGGTCACGACGCCATCGTGCTCGAGCACCGCGTGACGGCGCGAGAGGTCGGCGGTCGCCTCGCTCTCGGCGCTCGCCAGCAGCGGCCGCAGGCCGGCGTAGCGGCCGACGACGTCGGCGCTGGTCAGAGGCCGCTCCAGCACGCGGCTGACCGACTGCAGCAGGAAGCTCTCCTCGGCCTCGCTGACCGGCGGGACCTCCGGCACGTCGCCGCCCTCGTAGGGCTCGTCGGTGATCCCGATCAGGACGAGGCCGTCGCCGCGCGGGACGGCGAAGACGAAGCGCGAGCCGCCGCTGCCGGGGATCGGCGCGCTGATCCCGGCGCGCGGGCCGCCGAGCAGCTCCTCGCGGACGAGCAGATGGGAGCCCTTGCTGGGCCGCAGCTCGACGCCGCCGCTGAGCTGCCCGGCCCACACGCCGGTCGCGTTGACGACGTTGCGGGCGGCGAGCTCGTGGCGCGTGCCGGTGCGCTCGTCGACGACGGTCGCGCCATCGCTGTGCAGGCGCTCCGCGCGCGTGTAGGTGAGGATCCGCGCGCCGTGCGCGGCGGCGGTGCGGGCGACGGCGAGCACGAGCCGCGCGTCGTCCTCGAGCTGGCCGTCCCAATGCAGGATCGCGCCGCGCAGGCCGCGGTCGGTCAGAGCGGGGGCGAGGTGGCGCGCCTCCTCGGCGGAGATGCGGCGCGTCGGCGGCAGCCGGCGGCGACTGGTGCCGGCGGCGGCGCGCATGCGGTCGCCGATGCGGATGCCGGTCTCCAGCTTGGCGCCGGCGGCGCGCCCGACCTCGTCGCCGAGCGGCAGGATCAGCGGCAGCGCGCGCACGAGGTGCGGGGCGTTGACGTCCATCAGCACGGCGCGCTCGGAGGCCGACTCCCACGCGAGCCCGAAGTCGAGGTGCGCGAGGTAGCGCAGGCCGCCGTGCGCCAGCTTGCTGCTCCAGCGGCTGGTGCCGCTGGCGAGGTCACCGCGCTCGATCAGGGCGACGTCGAGGCCGCGTGTGGCGGCGTCGAGCGCGATCCAGGCGCCGGTGATCCCACCGCCGACGACGAGCAGGTCGACCGCTCTGGGACTGCCGTCGGCGCCGGTCAGCTCGGCCAGCTCGGCGGTCCGCCGGCTCGCGTTGAGCGAGTCCGGCGCGCGCCCTTCCGGGAGCGATCTGCGACGAAGTGACACCACGCGCCCAACTGTAACATCGGTGTCCACCCCGCGCGACGCTTCGCCGCCCGTCCGCGTCGGCTACGATGTCCGTCCCGGCGGCCGCGCGTCGCCCGGGTGTTGGCCGCCGTAGCTCAGCTGGTAGAGCACTTCACTCGTAATGAAGGGGTCAGCGGTTCGAATCCGCTCGGCGGCTCCTCTGCGAAAGCCTCGCTCATGCGGGGCTTTCTGCGTTGTTGAGGGGGCGCGCTAGTGTGCGGTCGCACTGCGAGTCGCGACGAGATGGGGCATGAGATGACGAGGGCACGCTCGAAGGTCTCCGGCGGCGGGCTCGCAGCGGCAGTGTCGATCGCGATCTGCCTCGGTCTCTCACCGGCGGGAGCGCCCGCGGCACCCACCGCGGTCTCCGCGCTCTCGCTTGCGCCCACCCGCTCGCCGCTTCTGGTGGGCGACGTCAGAGCATCGGACACGATGCTCGTCGCCAGACAGCGCTTCGTCGTCCGCGGCACCGTCGTCAACCGCGGCAGCAGGGCGCGCCCGGCGCAGCTGCAGTTGCTGCTGCGGAGCGGTGGCAGACGGCCGACCGTGCACGCGCTCGGCGGCGCGCGGATCGCGTCGATCGGTGCCGGCAGACGGCGCACGTTCGCGGTGCGGGTGATGGCGCCGACGTTGAAGGCCGCCGTCGCCAAGGGCTTCGAGCTGCGCGTCTGCGTGCGGCCGAGACGCGGTTCGCGCGCTGTCGACTGCGCGACGGCGGCGCGCCGCGTGCGGGTCGCCTTCAGAGCGCCGAGACCGGCACCGAGACGGCAGCCGGCACCGCTTCCGCCGAGACCTACTCCGCCCGGCCCGCCACCGTCGAAGCCGCCGGTGCCGCCGGCCTTCCTGCCGGGTGCGCGCACGGCGGGCGACTCGCTCTTCCCGACGATCGGCAACGGCGGCTACGACGTGCGCCGCTACGACCTCGACCTCGCGTACACCGACGTCTTCGCGCGGATGCTGCACGGGACGGCGACGATCGACGCGGTCGCGACGCAGAACCTGAGCGAGTTCAGCCTCGATCTGCAAGGACTCGCGATCGGCTCCGTGTCGGTCGCCGGCAGATCGGCTCCCTTCACGCTCGACTTCGCGGCGTCGAAGCTGATCGTCACCCCAAGCGCCGGGATCGTCAGCGGGACCGCGTTCACGGTCCAGGTCAACTACAGCGGCGTGCCGGAGCCGGTGATCGACCCGGACGGCTCGATGGAGGGCTGGCTGTCGAACGTCGACTTCGGTTCCGTCGCGCTCGGCGAGCCGCTCGGCTCGCAAGGCTGGTTCCCCGTCAACAACGTGCCGACGGACAAGGCGACCTACGACATCTCCGTGACCGCGCCGAGCGGCTTCGCGGCCGTCGCCAACGGCGTGCTCGACGGCACGACCGCCAACCCCGACGGCACGACGACCTACGACTGGACCTCCGACGATCTGATGGCGCCCTACCTCGCGACCGTCTCGATCGGCAGATTCGACAGCTCCGGCTCCGACCTCAGAGGCCCGCGGCCGCTCTACATCTACGTCGACCAGTCGTTCAGAAGAGCCGAGATCGTCGCCGACCAGCAGCGCGTGCCGGAGATCCTCGACTGGTACGCCGGCTACTACGGCGTGCCGTATCCCTTCGACGCGGCCGGCGCCGTGGTCCCGCGCGTCGGCGCGGACATCGGCTATGTGCTCGAGACGCAGACGAAGCCGACCTATCCCTCCTCGAACGCTGACAGCAGCGGCGTCGGCATGGCGACGATCGCGCACGAGAACGCCCACCAGTGGTTCGGCAACCTCGTCACGCTCGCGCGCTGGCGCGACATCTGGCTCAACGAGGGGATCACCGAGTTCTCCTCGTGGCTGTGGGGCGCCGCCGTCGAAGGCGACATGGCGCCGATGGGGATCTTCGACTACTTCTACACCGCCGATGCCGCCGCCGAGCCCGACTTCTGGCTGATCCCGCCGGCCGATCCGCCGACCGCCGGCGACATCTTCAACACCGAGGCGATGTACTCCCGTGGCGCGATGACGATGACGGCGATCCGCGAGGTCTTCATCGCGACGCCGGCGCTCGGCGAGGACGCCTTCAGAGCGATGATGAGATCGTGGCTGACCGATCACGCGAACGGCAACGTCACGACCGAGCAGTTCATCGCGCTCGTGAAGGCGACCGACCCCGCCCGCGCCGCCCTCTGGGACCAGTTCTTCCAGCAGTGGCTCTACACGAGCTACACGGGCGACCCGACCCAGCCGGGCAACAAGCCCGACATCACGCCGGGGAGCTTCTGAGTCAGACCGCCTCCCACCCCACCGTGAAGGAGGTCTCGACGACCTCGCCGGGGTGGAGCTGGGAGACGGCGCCGGCGGCGAGCGCGTCGGGGGTCGAGCGGCCGGGCATCGTCGAGAACTCGATCGCGAAGGTGTCGGCGGCGCCCCAGAACGGGAAGCCGTCGCCGGCGCCGAAGTTCTGCCACAGCAGCGCGTAGGGGAAGCGCTCGCGGTCGAAGTCGATCCGCAGCGCGCGGCCGGCTGGCCCGGCATCGGGGGCGATCAGGCGGAAGCTGCCGCTGCCCATCGTCAGGCAGGCATGGTCGTGGCGGCCGTCGGCGCGCACGGGCAGTTGGGAGAGGTCGAACGTGGCGGCGGGCGGCGCGGCGCCGTGAGCGGGCGTCGTGGCGACCGGCGCGGGGCCGGCGCCGCCGGGATGCGCCGCGGCGCTCGTCTCGCGCGCGGGCGCGTGCGGCCAGTCGAAGTCGCCGAACGCGAGCGTCGCGCTCTCGGGCTGGAACCACGGCTCGGGCACGGTCGCCGCGGCCGCCTCCAGCTCGATCCGGCCGCCGGCGAAGGTCGTGCGCGAGAAGCAGGGATGGTGGCCCCAGGTGTACGGCGCCGGCGCGGCGCCGACGTTCTCGATTCGCTCGGCGACATGCAGGCGCGCGCCGTCGAGCGTCAGCCGGCGGGTCAGCGTCAGCGGCCGGCGCACGCACGCCACGCGCGCTTCGACGTGCTCCGCGTCGGTCGAGACGACCTCCCACGGCAGCCGCACGACCTCGCCGTGGACGAGCGACGCGGGGTCGCCGGGCTGCGTGTAGCCGACCTCGGGGAACATCTCGAACCAGCCGCCGGCGAACAGGTCGACGAACGTCTCCGACGACGCCTCGCCGGCCGGGCCGAGCACGCGCGAGCAGCTCGCGGGCGTGTGTCCGGGGCGCTGCCAGAACGCCTCGGCGCCGCTGATGCGGTCGACGAGCGAGGCGATCGAGAAGCCCTGCGCGGGCGTGCAGCGCAGCAGCAGCGCGTCGGACTGGAGCGTGATCTCGGCGGGGGAGGGCATCGGAAGTCGCTTCGTCGCTTGACGGGGCATGCCGGCGCGAGCGGATCCGGCGCCGCTTGACGCAGCGGTCGCGAAGCCTCTACGTTCGAGAGCACTTTGTCAACAGAAAACGAATACTGCCGCACGCGGCATGCGGCGGCGAAGGGAGCCGGAATGGCGCAGCGCGTCAGCATCGTGACAGGGGCGGCGTCGGGGATCGGCCGGGCGACGGCGCTCGCGCTCGCCGCACAGGGGGATGCCGTGCTCGTCGCCGACCTCGACGGCGCCGGCGCCGAGCGAACCGCCGCCGAGATCACCGCGGCCGGCGGTGTGGCAGTCGGCCGCGCCGTCAACGTCGCCTCCGCCGAGGACTGCGAGGCGGCGGTCGGCGCCGCGGCGTCGCTCGGCGAGCTGCGCGCGCTCGTCAACGTCGCCGGGATCGCCGCCGACCCCGACACGGTCGAGTCGATCTCCGACGCCGATCTGGAGCGGCTGTGGTCGGTCAACGTCGGCGCCGTCTTCCGCCTCGGCCGCCATGCGATCCCGCTGCTGCGCGCGGCCGGAGGCGGCGCGATCGTCACGACCTCCTCCGTCCACGCCTACGCGACGATGACCGGCAACGCCGCCTACGCCGCGTCGAAGGGCGCGCTCGTCGCGCTGACGCGGCAGCTCGCGCTCGACCTCGCGCCCGATGGGATTCGCTCTGTCTGCGTCGCGCCCGGCTCGGTCGACACGCCGCTGACGCGGCGCGAGCTGGCGCGGCGCGGCCTCAGCGCCGCCGACGCCGGCTTCGACGACAGCGGCTCCACCACGGCGATCGGCCGCGTCGCGCGGCCGGAGGAGATCGCCGCCGTGATCGCCTGGGTCGCCGGCGACGCCGCGAGCGTCGTCAACGGCACGACGGTCGTCGCCGACGCCGGCCTGCTCGCGCGGCTCGTCTGAGCGCGCCCTTGACACCGCGCCCTTGACACGCCCCGCGCGATCGGTATACGGTCTTCGTAAATTGTTTACCGTTTTCGTTTTCCGGATGAGGACGAGGCGGTAGAGGAGAGCTGCCGGGCCGGCGCGCCGCAGAGGGCGGGCCGCGCACGACGAGGAGACGGACGGACGCCGCGGTCGCACACGGCGCATCGCCCGCGACGAGGAGAGAGACGACGTGAACCTGTTGCAGCGCGACCGGCCGGGAGCCCCCCTGCCCGCAGCCGTCGCGGCGGAGGCCGAGGCCGGCGCCGAGGCGGTCGCCGCACCGCCATCCGCGCCCAATCGCCTTCGCCGTGCGCTCGCGGTCAGCGAGGCCGGCGTGATCGCCGCGCTCGCCGGCCTCGTGCTGGTCTTCTGGCTGCTGGAGCCGGCCTTCCTGTCCGGCACCAACGTGCGCTCGATGCTGACGGCGGTCTCGTTCGTCGGGATCATCGCGATCGGCCAGACGCTCCTGCTCGTCGCGGGCGAGTTCGACCTCTCGGTCGGCTCGGTCGCGGGCCTGTCCGCGATCGTCAGCGCCTGGCTGATGACGAAGGGCAACCTGCCGGTCCCGCTCGGGATCCTCGGCGGCCTCGCGACCGGCGCGCTCGTCGGCCTGATCAACGGCCTGCTGGTCGTCGGCGTCGGCATCCCCGCGTTCATCGCGACGCTCGGGATGCTCTACGCCGCCAGAGGCTTCATCTACGTCATCACCAACGGCTACCCGATCTATCCGCTGCCGAGATCGGTCGGCGAGATCGGCAGCGCCGACGTGCTGTTCGGGCTCGGCTGGTCGTTCGTGCTGCTGGTCGTGCTCGCGGTCGTCGCCGACGTCGTGCTGCGCCGCACCACGACCGGCCGCAACCTCTACGCGACCGGCGGCAACCCGGAGGTCGCGCGGCTCGTCGGCATCTCGACCGGCCGCGTGAAGATCGCCTGCTTCATGGTCGTCGGCGCGCTGTCGGCGGTCGCCGGCATGCTCGTGCTCGCCGACGGCGCCAGCGGCACCCCGTCGATCGGCACCGGCTGGGAGCTGACCGTGATCGCCGGCGTCGTGATCGGTGGCGTCAGCCTCTTCGGCGGCGTCGGCACGGTCGCGGCCGGCATCGTCGGCATGTTGCTGCTGCAGGTCGTGCAGAGCGGCCTCGTCGTCGTGGGCGTCAACCCCAACTGGCAGACCGTCGCGGTCGGACTGATCATGGTCCTCGCCGTCGGCGTCGACATCGCACGGCGGCGCGTCTCGCTCGCCGGCGGCACTTCGTAGGCACCTCGTAGGAACCCTGGAGAGGAGAGAGATGGACACGTACACCCCGAGCGGGCGGCGCAAGCCCCTGCGTCTGCTCGCCCTGCTCGCACTGGCGCTCACCGCGCTCGTCTTCGCCGCCTGCGGCTCGAGCAACGACGACGACGGCGGCGACACCGCCGCCGCCACGCAGGCCGCCGACGCCTCCGCCGAGACGACCGCCGCCGACGACGCCCCCGCGGAGGACAAGGGCAAGCTGCTGTGGGTCCAGCCGATGCGCAACCACCCGGTCCACCGCATCATGCAGGGCGGCTTCCTGAGCGAGTGCAAGAGACTCGGCTACGAGTGCGAGATCGTCGGCGCCGAGGCGCTCGACATGCCGGCCAGCGCGCCGCTCGCCGAGGCCGTGCTGGCGAAGGGCGACATCAAGGGCGTCGGCGTCTACGCCTACGACCCGTCGACCTATCCCTTCATCGCGAGATGGGGCAAGGACTACCCGATCGTCTCGTGGCACATCCCGGTCAGAGAGGGCGAGGCGCCCGGCCTCAGAGCGGTCACCGGCACGGTCCCGACCGACTACGCCGTCGAGTCCGCCAGAGCGATCGGCAGAGAGATCGGCTGCAGAGGCACGGTCGCGGTCACCGAGGGCTCGTTCAACACGGTCGAGAACCTCGTCGCGAGAGTGTTCACCGAGACGCTCGGTGACGAGTGCCCCGACGTGAAGGTGCTCGAGCCGCAGGAGGAGGGCTTCGACGTCCCCGCCGCGAAGGCGAAGGCGGTCTCGATCCTGCAGGCCAACCCCGACACGGTCGCCGCCTTCTCGACGACCGGCGGCGGCCCCGTGACGTGGGCCGGCGCGGCCGACCAGGCCGGCAAGAGACTGACGATCATCGGCATGGACTACGTCCGCCAGAACCTCGATCTCGTCAAGGACGGGAGAGTGTTCGCCGTCGTCGGCCAGCCGCTCTTCGAGGAGGGCGCCAAGACCGCCGACCTGCTCGACCAGCTCGTCGCGGGCGACACCGTCGCCTACGACAACCCGCTCCCGGCCACGATCATCACCAGAGATCAGGTCGCGAGATTCGAAGGGATGCTCGACGAGGCCGACGAGGCCACGAAGGGCCTCTAGGGACCCCACCCGACCGGACGGAGGAGCGCGCGTCGCAACGGCGCCGCGCTCCTCCGGCCCCTCTGAATCGATCCGACATGACCCACGTGCTCGAAACCGAGCGGCTCGGCAAGAAGTTCGCCGGCGTGCCCGCCCTCAGCGACGTCGACCTCGTGCTCCACGCGGGCGAGATCCACGCGCTCGTCGGCCACAACGGCGCCGGCAAGTCGACGCTCGTCAAGATCCTCACCGGCGTCCACCCGTCCGGCTCGTACACGGGCACGGTGAGGGTCGACGGCGCGCCCGTCGCGTTCGCCTCCCCGGCGGCCGCGCGCGACCAGGGCGTCGCGTACGTGCCGCAGGAGATCCAGGTCGTCGAGCAGCTCAGCGTCGCCGAGAACCTGTTCGTCGGGCAGACCGGCCTGGAGACCGCGCCGCGCGTCTCCTTCCGCGAGCTGCGCCGCCGCGCCGGCGAGCTGCTCGGCCGGCTGGAGATCCCGCTCGACCCGCGCGCACCCGTCGCCGCGCTCAGCGCGACGCAGCGCCAGCTGGTGATGATCGCCCGCGCGCTGACGACCGACCCGCGCGTGCTGATCCTCGACGAGCCGACGGCGTCGCTCGCGGGGACCGAGACGGAGCGCCTCTTCGCCGTCCTCGACCGCCTGCGCGCGGCCGGCACGACGATGGTCTTCATCACCCACCGGATCCCCGAGGTGATGCGGATGTGCGACCGCGCGACGGTGCTGCGCGACGGTCGCAAGGTCGCCGAGATCGCGCGCGCCGACTTCAGCGAGCGCGGGATCGTCGCCGCGATGGTCGGCCGCGAGGTCGACCACCTCTACCCGACCCGCTCCAGCAGACACGGCGAGCAGGAGACGCTGCGCTTGGACCACGTCTCCGTCCCGCATCCGACGCGCCCGCGCGACGTGCTGCGCGACGTCAGCTTCACCGCCCGCAGAGGCGAGATCGTCGGGATCGCCGGCGTCGTCGGGGCCGGCCGCACCGAGCTGCTGAGCGCGATCTACGGCGCGCTGCCGCACACCGGCACGATCGCTGTCGAGGGCGAGCCGCAGCGGCTGAAGAGCCCCGCCGACGCGCGCCGCGCCGGCATCTCGATGCTGACCGAGGACCGCAAGGGGACCGGTCTGCTGTTCAACTTCGCGCTGCGCGAGAACATCACCGCCGGCAACCTCAGCGGGCTCTCGCGCGGCGGCTGGGTCGACCGCAGCGGCGAGCAGCAGGCGGCGCTCGGCTTCATCAGATCGCTGCGCATCAAGGCGCCGTCGCCCAGCTCCGACGTCGCCCACCTCAGCGGCGGCAACCAGCAGAAGATCCTGCTCGCGCGCGTGCTGATGAACGCGCCGAAGATCATGCTGCTCGACGAGCCGACCAAGGGCGTCGACGTCGAGACGCGGCAGGAGATCTACCGCCTGATCCTCGACCTCGCCGACAGGGGCGTGACGCTGCTCGTCGTCTCCTCCGAGATCGCCGAGCTGGTCGGCCTCTGCGATCGCTGCCTCGTGCTCGCCGACGGGGCGATCGTCGACGAGTTCAGACGCGGCGAGGGCAGCGAGGCGCGCGTGATCGAGGCGACGACGACGGCGGTGACGTCGTGATGCGGCTCGCGACCGCGCAGGACAGCGGCCAGCACGCGACCAAGCTCGGCCGCTCGATCTACTCCGGCTGGGTCGCGGCGGTGCTGCGCGAGTCGATCATCGACGGCTCGCTGCAGGCCGGCACGCCGCTGGTCGAAGCGCGCGTCGCCGACGAGCTGGCGGTCAGCCGCGGCCCGGTCCGCAGCGCCCTGCACGTGCTGGAGGGCGAGGGGCTCGTGCGCACGCTGCCCAACGGCCGCACCTCGGTCGTCGGCTTCGGCGCCGAGGACCTCGACGACCTCTTCCGCGTCCGCTTCGAGCTGGAGAGCACGGCGATCCGCTGGGGTGCCGAGCGCGCCGCGCCGATAGCGTCGCTGACCGACGCGCTCGACGCCTTCGAGGTCGAAGGCGCGACGACGCCGCGGCTGGTCGAGCTCGACATCGCCTTCCACCGCGCGCTCGTCGAGCGCAGCGGCAGCCGCTTCCTCGTCGAGGCGTGGAAGGCGGTCGCGCCGGTGATCCAGACGGTGATCGCGATCGGCAACCGCCGCCTCGCCGCCGTCGATCCGGCGACCCACTTTCGTCGCATCGTCGCCTCGCACGAGCCGTTGATCGAGGCGATCGGCGCCGGCCGCGCGGAGGAGGCGGTGGCGATGCTCAGCAACCAGTTCGAGTTGACCGCGTCGATGTTCGGCGACGCGCAGGGGGAGGACCGATGATCGCCGAGAGGCTGTCCGACACGCTCGCCGGCGGCATGCCGCTGCTGGAGGGCCGCACCGTGATCCTGACCGGCGCCGGCGGCGGGATCGGCCGCGCGATCGCCCGCGTGCTGGTCGCCGCCGGCGCGCGCGTCGCGCTCACCGACCTGCACCAGGAGCCGCTCGACACGCTCTCGGGGGAGCTGTCGCAGGCCGGCGTCGTGCCCTCGCACGACGCCGGCCTCGACACCGACTCGCGCCTGCTGACGCAGGCGATCGACGCCGCCGACCCGGCCGCCTTCGCCGCGCTGCACGCGCGCGTCGGCGCCGAGCTGGGGCCGGTCGACGGGCTCGTCAACTGCGCCGGCCTGTTCGAGAAGCGCGACTACGACACGCTCGACGCGGCCGCCTGGACACGCATCCTGACCGCCAACCTGCTGACCGCCGCGGCCGGCTGCCAGGCGGTCCTGCCGGCTATGGTCGCGCGCGGTGGTGGCTCGATCGTCAACGTCGCCTCGACCGCCGGCGAGTACGGCTCGATCAGCCCCGCCAGCCACTACGCCGCCGCGAAGGGCGGCGTGATCGCGCTGACGAAGTCGCTCGCGCGCGAGGCCGCCCCGGCGCAGGTGCGCGTCAACGCCGTCAGCCCCGGCCCGGTCGACACCGATGGCCTGCTCGCGGCGACGCCCGAGCAGAAGGCGGTCGCCGGCTCGCGCACGCTGTTCGGCCGCCTCGGCCAGCCGGAGGAGATCGCCGGCGCCTGCATCTTCCTGCTCAGCCCCCTGTCCACCTTCGTCACCGGTCACGTCCTGCGCGTGAACGGCGGCGCCTTGTTGTGAGGAGGGTCCCACCGTCATGCCGCATCTGCCCCGGAGCGTGCTCGCGCTCCCACTCTCGCTCGTCCTGACGCTGGCAGCGTCGTCGGCCGCGCGGGCCGTCACCGTCGGTGACGCCTACGCGAACGCCGGCGCCAACCAGTGCAGCTGGACGATCGGGACCGCCGCATCCGAGAAGGTCCTGACGTTCAGCAGCGGGACGTACACGCTCACCAGCTTCAAGAACAAGCTCACCTCCCCGGTGCGCGAGTACGTCTCGGCCTCGACGCCGTCGCGCGAGGTCCGCTTCGAGTGGGACGGGACGACGATCACGGGCGCCACGCCCGGCTGGTCGTGCGTGTCGGGCAGCGCCGCGACGGCGACCGTCGGCGGCCAGTCGGCGATCAAGCTCGACGTGACGATCGGACGCAGCGGGGTGCAGGTGACCAAGCACTACCTCGTGCACCCGAGCACCGGCCTGATGCGCGAGTGGAGCGACTACAAGAACACCGGCAGCGGCGCGGCCTCGCTGGTGCGCCCGTCGTTCCTCGAACAGCACGTGCTCGGCGACGACACGGCCGACACGACGCTGCGCTGGATGACCGGCGCCAAGTACGCGGCCGGCTCGTGGGAGCTGCGCCAGACGGCGCTCTCCTCCTCCTACGCGCGCACGTTCGACTCCTACGACCAGTTCGACTGCCCGGCCAACGCCAGCGGCGTCGCCGGCTTCGGCGACATCGCGACCTACAACGCCAGCGGCCACCTCGGCCAGAGAGAGTGGCACGACTCCTCCGGCGGCTACGTCTGGCCCGACGCGCAGCATCCCGGGCCGAGCAGCGCCACGTCGCGCACGTGGGTCGCTCCGACCAGCGGCACGGTCGACGTCGCCAGCCACGCGGCGAAGGTCGACGCGGCCGGCAACGGCGTCGTCGTGAAGGTGCTCAAGAACGACGACGTGATCTTCTCGCCGACGACGATCGCGGGCAGCGACACGACCGGCATCGCCGTGAACGTCGCCAACGTCACGGTGAGAGCCGGCGACCGCATCCGCTTCGTGATCGAGGGCAACGGCGACTGGTCCAACGACTCGACCGGCTGGAACCCGACGGTCACCTACCAGGGCGGCGGCGCGTCGTACAGAGCGTCGAGCGGCTTCTCCTCCACGCAGGGCGCGAACGCCTGGCGCTACGAGGACTTCGGCTCCGGCGCGGCCTGCCCGATCGCCGGCTGGGCGGAGACCTCGTTCAACTACATCCCCTGGTTCACCCTCTTCGACAGAGCCGAGCAGGACGGCGTCGCGGTCGGCTTCGACTACTACGGCCGCTGGGCGCTGAGAGCCGGCAACCAGGAGGGCGCGGGCGCGCTGTCGCTGTCGATCCCCAACTACTCCAAGTCGCTGGTGGCAGGCGAGACGATCAGCTCTCCGAGAGCGTTCACGCAGGTCTACGTCGACGACCTCGACGACATGACCAACCGCCTGCTCGACTGGCAGTACAGATACATGTGGGACTACACGCGCGATCCGTACTTCACCGCGATCCGCATGCTCGGCTACTGGTTCAGAGGCAGCCAGTGGACCGGCACGTGGGACCAGGCCGGCACGCTGCAGAAGATCTTCGGGCTGGCGCCGCACATGCAGACGATCGGCGCCGACACCTATCACCGTGACAACGGCTGGTGGGACAAGCCCGGCGACTGGAACGGCCCCGACTTCAGACAGAGCAACGACCTGCTCGCGAAGTCCGGCACCAAGCAGCTGATCTACATGATGGCGTACAACGCCAACCTCAATTCAGACGCGTACAGAGCGAACCCCGGCTGGTTCGTGATGGGCTCGCCGTGCGGCTACGCCGATCGTCTGATCGACCTCACGCAGCCCGGCGCGGAAGCGTGGATGGGCGACCTGCTGATCGGCAAGGCGGCCGCCTGGGGCGACTTCCAGTGGCGCAACGACTCCTGCCCGGTGACCGACTGGCCGGGCGCTCAGCAGCTCGCGCAGGACCAGGCATTCCGCCGCGTCCAGGCGCGCTTCCTCGACACCCGCACCGGCTCCGCGATCCAGGGCGTCGACTCCGGCGGCTACGAGACGAGCTGGGAGTTCATGCGGATGGCCTCCGGCTACTCGATCACCGACCGCGACGGCTTCGCCGAGCAGCACGACGCGTCGCGCCTCTTCCCGGCCGACAAGATCAGCGGCATCCCCGACACCTGGGACCCGGGCAACTGCACGACGAGATGGAACTCGCTGCTGATGTACAACCCGGACTTCACCGGTGACACCAGCGATCCGGTGAAGCTCGCGTGCATGCGCAAGCTGATCGAGAAGTACCGCTATCTGCGTGCCAACGACGTCGTCGGCCGCTGGGTCCACCAGTACCACCCGGCCGCCAGCGACAACGAGCGCAACTGGTTCCAGCGCGTCAGCGGCGACGGCTCGAAGTCACTCGTGATCTACAAGGGCTCGGGCTCCGGCTCGGCCGTCACCGTCTATCCGCGCGGGCTGACGCCCGGCACGACCTACGACGTGCGCTACGAACTGGGCTCCGGCAGCGCCTCGCGCACCGGCAGCGATCTGATGACCAACGGCATCAGACTCGCCTCGATCGGCGCGGGCGAGCTGATCTGGATCGGCATGCCCAAGCACCCGGGCGGCGGCGCCGACAGAACGGCGCCGGGCAACCCGACCAACGTCCAGGCGCACGTGCGCACGAACATGAACTGGGCCGGCGTCGACGTGACGTGGGACGCCGGCAGTGACGACCACTGGGTCAGCGGCTACCAGATCTCGCTGCTCGGCAGAGTGATCGGCACCGTCTCCAAGGGCCGCTACTTCTTCCACTCCGGTGCGATGGCCTCGCCGAACGCTCCGTACGTGGTGAAGACGATCGACGGCGACGGCAACCTCTCCAGCGGCGCGACCGCGGGCGGCTTCACCGTCGACACGACCGGCGTCGAGGACGACGACTCGGCTGTCACCTACAGCGGCGGCTGGGATCACCAGAGAGACGTGATCGACGCCTCCGGCGAGACGCTGTCGCGCTCGGCCGGCACCTGCAACGACGCCTGCACCGGCTTCTCCGGCACGCAGGGGGCGAACAACTGGCGTTACCAGGACTTCGTCTCCGGCAGATGGCAGGACATCTCGACCTACGCTGCGACCGGCGGCTACCTCGGGATGCGCGAGTGGCACGACGCGAGCGGCGGCTTCGTCTGGCCGAGCGCGCTGCACCCCGGCGAGAGCAACGACACGGCCCGCACCTGGGTCGCGCCGAGAGCGGGCACGGTCGACATCACCGGCAACGTGGCGAAGTTCGTCACGGGCGGTGACGGCGTCGTCGTGAAGATCACGAAGAACGGCACGACGATCTGGGGCACCAGAACGATCGGCGCCAACGACACGACCGGCGTCGCCGCCAACGTCTCCGGGGTCGCGGTCGCGGCAGGTGACGCGATCCGCTTCGAGGTCAACCGCGGCAGCGGCAACTACCAGTACGACGCGACCGCCTGGGATCCGTTCGTCCGCTACAGCACCGACCCGCCGCCGCCGGCGGCCACGACGGCGACCGCCTCGTGGAGCTTCAGCGGCAGCCAGGTCACCTACCTCGCCAAGCTCGGTCCCGACCTCGGCAAGGTCGACGTGAAGATCGACGGCGTCACTGACACGACGCTCGACCTCTACGCGCCCGACGACACCAACCACCAGATCCCCGTCTACACGAAGACGTTCGGAGCGGTCGGCAGACACACGATCAGCATCGCGCCGGCCGGCTCGAAGAACAGCCGCTCCAGCGGGCTGGCGATCACGCTCGACGGCTTCCAGGCGCTCACCAACGCGCCGACGGTCGTCGCTGAGACGGACGCCTCGATCACCTACGCCGGCAGCGGCTGGAGCACCAGCGGCGGCGTCAGGTCGAGCGCGACCGCGGGGGACACCGCGACGGTCAGATTCACCGGCCGCCGGATCACCTGGGTTGGCCCGATCTGCGCCGCCTGCGGCAGCGCGGACGTCTCGCTCGACGGCGCGTTCGCCGCGCGCGTCGACACGTTCGGCTTCCGCGGGCCGAGCGTCGGCCAGGCCGCCCTCTACCAGGCGACCTTCCCGACCAGCGGGCCGCACACGCTCACGGTGAGAGTGCTCGGCACGCGCAACCTCGACAGCAGCGCAAGCACGGTCGGCGTGGACGCGTTCCACGTGCGGCCGTGAGGAAGGGACGATGAAGCACCTGCTCCTCCTGACCGACGCCGACCGCTTCCCGTTCGCCGCGCCTGAGCGCGCGGCGGCGGCGGCGGCCGGCGCCGACCTGCTGTCGCTCGACGGCCACGATCCCGCGCGGATCGTGACCGCGGGCGGCGGTGCCGCGGCGATCTTCGTGTACCACGCGACGGTCGACGCGGAGCTGCTCGACCAGCTGCCGCAGCTGCGCGTGGTGGCGCGCTGCGGCAGCGGTTACGACAAGGTCGACGTCGAGGCCGCGCACGCGCGCGGCGTCGAGGTCGTCTACGTGCCCGACTACGGCACCGAGGACGTCGCCGACCACACGCTGGCGCTGCTGCTGGCGTGCGCGCGGCGGGTGCCGCAGTCCGACCGCGCGCTGCGCGCCGGGCAGTGGCTGCCGTACGCCGGGCTCGGCGCGATGCAGCGGCTGCGCGGCGGCACGCTCGGGCTGCTCGGCTTCGGCCGCATCGCGCGCGCCGCCGCCAAGCGCGCACACGCCTTCGGGATGGAGCTGCTCGTCCACGACCCCGGCGTCGACGACGTGCTGCTGGCGCAGGCCGGCGCCGGCCGCGCGCTCGACCTCGCCGACCTGCTGGCGCGCGCCGACGCGCTCTCGATCCACCTTCCCCTCACACCCGCCACGCACCGTCTGATCGGTGCCCCGGAGCTGGCGGCGATGAAGCCCGGCGCGCTGCTCGTGAACACGAGCCGCGGCGAGATCGTCGACGAGGACGCGCTCGCCGCGGCGCTCGCCGGCGGTCACCTCGGCGGTGCCGGCCTCGACGTCTTCGAGGTCGAGCCGCTGCCCCAAGACAGTCCCCTGATCGGATTGGAGTCTGCTGTGGTCACACCCCACTCGGCGGCGTTCTCCGAGCAGGCGCTCGCCGAGTTGCGCAGCCGCGCGCTCGACGACGCCCTGCGCGTGCTCGCCGGCGAACAACCCCGCAACCCCGTGCCGGTGCCGCGATGAGCGACCGCATCGACCTCTACCGCACGATGCGCACGATCCGCCGCTTCGAGGAGCAGATCGTGACGCTCGTCAACAGCAACGAGATCGCGGGCGTCACGCACGAGTACATCGGCCAGGAGGCGGTCGCCGCCGGCGTCTGCGCGGCGCTGCGCGATGACGACGTGATCACCTCGACGCACCGCGGCCACGGCCACGTGATCGCCAAGGGCGCCGACGTCGCCCGCATGATGGCCGAGCTGCTCGGCCGCACGACCGGGCTCAATCGCGCCCGCGGCGGCTCGATGCACATCGCCGACGTCTCGCTCGGGATCTACGGCGCCAACGGCATCGTCGCCGCCGGCGCCCCGATCGCGGCCGGCGCGGCGTGGGCCGGCGTCCAGGCCGGCAGCGACCGCGTCGCCGTCTGCTTCTTCGGCGACGGCGCCGTCAACCAGGGCGTGCTGCACGAGACGATGAACATGGCCGGGATCTGGAACCTGCCGCTGCTGTTCGTCTGCGAGAACAACGGCTACGCCGTCTCCTTCGCGCAGGAGGACGCGACCGCCGGCTCGCTGGTCGGGCGCGCCGCCGCCTACGGGATGCCGGCCGAGCAGGTCGACGGGATGGACGCCGACGCGGTCGCCGCCGCGGCCGCACAGGCCGTCGCGCACGCGCGCGCCGGCAACGGCCCGTCGTTCCTGGAATGCACGACCTACCGCTTCGTCGGCCATCACACCGCCGAGGCGACGATGGGGCTCGGCTACCGCAGCGACGAGGAGATCGAGCGCTGGCGCGAGCGCGATCCGCTGCTGGTGCTCGGCGCGCGGATGGCGGCCGACGAGGTCGCGGCCGTGGACGCCGACGTCGAAGCGCTGCTGGAGCGCGCGCTGGCGTTCGCGCGCGAGAGCCCGCGCCCGGAGGTCTCATCCGCGCGCGACTACGTGTACGCGAGCGGCCCCGCGCCGCGCGAGGGAGTGGCGGTCTGATGGCCCGGATGCGATACCAGCAGGCGCTCGCGAGAGCGCTGCGCGACGAGATGCTGCGCGACCCGTCGGTGTTCGTGCTCGGCGAGGACGTGCGCGCCTCGCTGCGCGGCGTCACGAGAGGGCTGGCGGCCGAGCTGGGCGAGCAGCGGATCATCGACACGCCGATCTCCGAGCAGGCCTTCACCGGCTTCGCGATGGGCGCGGCGCTCGCCGGTCACCGTCCCGTGGTCGAGTTCCAGATCCCCTCGCTGCTGTTCACGGCGTTCGAGCCGATCGTCAACCAGGCACAGAAGTTCCGCCTGATGACCGGCGGCCAGGCGAAGGTGCCGGTGACCTACATCGTGCCCGGATCCGGCGCGCGGATGGGGCTCGCCGCGCAGCACTCCGACCACCCGTACGCGCTGTTCGCGCAGGCGGGCGTCAAGACGGTCGTGCCGGCGACGGCATCGGATGCCTACGGCCTCTTCCTCGCCTCGATCCGCGACGACGACCCGGTCGTCTTCTTCGCGCCGGCGGCCGCGCTCGGCTCGCGCGAGGAGGTCGCCGACGACGCCGACGCGATCCCGCTCGGCGTCGGCCGCGTCCATCGCGACGGGGAGGACGTGACCGTCGTCGCCGTCGGCCACCTCGTCAGAGACGCGCTGAAGGTCGCCGAGGCGCTGGCCGAGTCGGACGGGATCTCGGTCGAGGTCTTCGACCCGCGCACCGTTCACCCGTTCGACTGGGACGGGCTGGCCGCGTCGGTCCGCAAGACCGGCCGGCTCGTCGTGATCGACGACACCAACCGCACCTGCGGCCTGGCGGCCGAGATCGTCGCGACGGCGGCCGAGGAGCTGGCCGACGCGCTGGTCGCGCCGCCGAGACGGATCACGCGCGCCGACGCCCCGATCCCGTTCGCGGTCGAGCTGGAGGTCGCGCTGCTGCCGAGCCGCGAACAGCTCGCGGCCGCGATCCGCTCCGTCGTCACCGTCCCGCAGGAGGCCCTCCGATGATCGACGTCCACATCCCGAAGATGGGCATGTCCACGGTCGAGGTCGAGATCCTCGAGGTGATGGTCGCGGTCGGCGATCGCGTGAGCGCCGCCGACTCGGTCGTCGAGGTCGAGGGCGACAAGGCGACCTTCGAGGTCGAGGCCGGCGCCGACGGCGTCGTCGCCGAGGTGCTCGTCAGCGCCGGCCAGGAGTGCGAGGTCGGCGACGTGGTCGTGCGGATCGCCGACGAGGCGGCGGCCGCGTGACTCCCGAGGCGGCCCCGCCCGCGGACCCCGCCGGCGTGACGCCGCCCGCGGACGCCCCGCGTGGCAGCTTCGTCCGCGCGACCCGCACGCAGAAGCTGATCGCGCGGCGGATGGTCGAGGCGAAGACGAGCGTGCCGGAGTTCACCGTCGCGCTCGACGTCGCGATGGATGCTCCGCTCGCGGCGCGCGCCGCGCTGAAGGAGGGCGCTGCCGGCAGCAGCGGCGGCGTCGTCCCGTCGCTCAACGACATGGTGATTCGCGCCGTCGCCTTGGCGCTGCGCGACCACCCCCGCGTCAACGGCAGCTTCGACGCCGAGGCCGGCGGCTTCCACCTGTGGGACGAGGTCGACGTCGGCTTCGCCGTCGCGGCGCCGGACACGCTCGTCGTCCCGGTCGTGCGCGACGCCGACCGTCGTTCGCTTGCCGAGATCGCGGTGGAGACCCGCGCGCTCGCCGCCGCCGTCCGCGACCGCACGATCTCGCCCGAGCAGCTCGCCGGCGGCACCTTCACCGTCTCCAACCTCGGGATGCTCGGCATCCGCCACTTCGAGGCGGTGATCAACCCGCCCCAGGCCGCGATCCTCGCCGTCGGCGCCCTGCGTCCGACGGTCGTCCCAGCGAGGGACAGCACCGCCGTCGCCACCCTCATGACGGTCACGCTCACCAGTGACCACCGGATCGTCTACGGCGCCGACGCCGCCGCCTTCCTCAACGCGGTGCGCGACCTGCTGGAGGAGCCGGGGCGGTTGTAGGGAACCAGCACGCCGGTCCACGGATTGGACTAGCTTTGAAATATGCCGGCGAGCCAGTTTGGAGAGCGGCAATATGAACTTGCCGCGAATCTTGAGCTGCTCGCCGGGAGCTCGCGCTTCTTCGCACCGACGACACCGGTCGAGGCGTCACTCGGAATTGACGCCGCGCTGACCCCCGGCGACCCTCGTGTCTGGCGGCTGCTCGGCCTGCCGCCTCCGCGCGGGGTGCGCGCGGATCCCGGCTCCTTCTCGGCTTGGCCGGCGGGCACGCCGGCATCGGCGACGCCTCCGTTCCTGCTGAGCTTGTTTCTGCAGTACAAGCGGTCGACCCGCCTGACGCGCTCGACAGCGAACGAGTGGAGCGCTCACCGAGCACCGTACTGGCGGGTGGATCTCTCAGCCCGGCAGCACCAGACGCTGCTTGATCTCGAGGCTGCCGTGCAGGGTGACGCTGAGGTGCGCTACGCGGCGCCGAGATTCTGGAGGCATGAGGACATGTGGTACCTCCAAGGCAGCAGCGGGGTGATCGACAACTCGCTCTTGATCTCGCCGGCGAGCATCGGATCTGGTCACGAGTGCATCACGTGGAGCCAGGGACGCGGGATGCTCGCTCACTCTGAACCGCGGAACGTCGAGTTCGAGAACGCGGAGAGCTTCGGCCGCGCGCTGCGAACGCGAACTCGCCCCGCGCGCGTCCGCCGCCCGCGCGACCATTTCGACGAGCTGGCGGAGGCGCTGGCGCCACTCACTCCGTCCAAGCGCGACAAAGCGGCATGGGCGCTGCAGGTCGCCGATCAGCTCGAGCGCGAGCGAGATCACGCGGACATCGATCGAGAGGTGGATGCGGAGGTCGTCGACGTGCTGGCCGATTTCGCCGTGGTCGCCGAGGCCGCCCAGGCAGCTGGCGCGAGCTGGACGATCCTGGTCCTGCGTGGCGAGGACGCTCTGGGCTAGTCGGAGACCGCGTCGAAGCTCATCTGACCGGCCATCGGATCCTCGGCCGGCGCGGGCTCCAGCGTGCGGCGCTCGGCGTCGAACGCCTGCAGCCTGGCGAGCTTGCGCTCCTTCGCGGTGAGCCTTCTCTCCAGCTGGTCGATCTTGCCATGGAGCCTGTCGCGCTCGGCGTGGAGCGCGGCCCGCTCGGCGTCGAGCCGCTCGCGTTCTGCGGCGTGGCGCGCGCGCTCGGCGTCGGCCCGCTCCCGCTCCGCGGCGTGCGTCGCTCGTTCGGTGTCGAGCCGCTCCCGCTCCGCGTCGAGCCGCTGCTCGCGGGCGGCCCGCTCGGCCTCGGCGGCGGCCTGCCGCGTTCCCTGCGCGGTCGTCTCACGCGCGCTCAGCGTCAACAGCGCGAAACCGGCCCCGGCCGCGACGATCGCGCCGACGACGACCGCGGCGATCCCGAGCGAGAGCACCCCGGTCAGCCCGCCGAGCGCGACGAGCGCGAGCCCGCCGAGCAGCGTGCCGAGCACGGTCGGCAAGGTCCGTTCGGCAGCGGCGTCGAGGGCGGTCGGGTCGGGCGTGCGCGCGTCGTCAGGCATCGGAGAATCGTACGCACCCGACCGGCTGAAGCGAGCTGCGCTGCTCGGCCCTCTCGCGCCCGTGCCGTCTAGCCTTCCAACACAGATGTGTCTTACCTTCTGACACACCCCAGCCTTGCCATCTGAGCCACCCAGGCGATGTCTACGCCGTCTCCCGCTCCGCGAACATCTCTCTCGTGACCGCGAACTGCTCGCCGAGCAGCTTCAGCGCGCTTCTGAGGTCGTAGCGCTCGATCGCCTCCACCAGCGGCTCGTGGACGGCGATGATGCGGGCGAAGTTCTCGTGCGGGTCGGCTTCGGCCATGCGGCGGTTGCCGATCGTGATGACGGTGTGGATCACGGGCGCGAGCGCGAGCCACGCCTGCGTCAGGAAGCGGCTGCCGGAGAACTCCAGCAGCGCACGGTGGAAGTCGATGTCGTAGTCGACGAGGCGCTGCGTCGAGGCGCCCTCGTCGAGCACGAGCGAGTAGGCGGCGCGGATCGGGGCGGTGTCGGCCTTCGCGGCGATCCCGCGGCGCAGCGCGGTCGACTCCAGCTCCAGGCGCACGGAGACGAGGTCCTGGAGGTCGGCGCCGGAGAAGCCGACGACGACCGAGCGGCCGTTGGGCTGGGTGCGCACGAGCCCCTCGCCTTCGAGCACGTGCAGTGCGTTGCGGACGGGTCCGCGGCTGACGGCGAGCTGCTCGGCCAGGCGCGCCTCGACCAGCGGCGCGCCGGCCTCCAGCGCGCCTTCGACGATCGCTTCGCGCAGCAGCGAGGCGACGCGACCCGAGTAGACGCTGCGCTCCAACTTGACCGCATGCTGACCGGGCGTGCCGCCGGGGGCGCCGGCGGCCGCATGGCGGCCGAGGTTGAGGCTCGTCATCGGATCGGTCGGCTCCCTCGTCATGCAGCGATCGTCACCCCGGCTGGAAGCACGTCGATGCGCTCGCCCAGCTCCAGCACCCGGACCGCGGGCCCGTCGAGCTTGGCACACGCCTCGGCGAACAGCTGCGGGTCGAGCGTCGGCTTGCCGTCGGGCGCGTGGCCGCTGCCGTACGCCTCCGGCGCCCACATCCCGTAATGGCACGGGATCGCGACGGCCGGCGCGAGCTGAGTCGCCATCAGCGCCGCTTCGAGCGCGTGCATGTTGCCGCCGCTGCCGTTGGCGACGAAGATGCCGACGTCGAACGGGCCGCGCTCGGCGACCGCGAGGCAGCGCTGGTCGTACTCGGTGTCGCCGCTGTGCAGGATCCGCGTGCCGGCGACCTCGACGACGTAGGCGAGCGCGTCCTCGGTCAGCCAGCCGGCGACCTCGTGTCTGGCGTAGTGGCCGTGGAAGGTGAAGGCGCCGACGGTGACGCTCTCGCCGCGCTCGACCGTGACGATCCGCTCGGGCGCGATCCCGCGCCCGAGGAGCCGCGCGACGATGCTCGACGGCCCGACGAAGGTCACGGCGGGGTTCGCGCCGGCCAGCGCCCTGCACGTCGTCAGGTCGAGGTGGTCGTGGTGGGTGTGGGTGATCGCGACGACGTCGGCGCGCGTGGCGGCGGGGTCGAGCGGGATCGGCGCGACGCGCGGCAGACCCAGCTCCTCGAGCGCGAACTCGGACAGGTACGGATCGAGCAGGCACAGCGCTCCGCCGGGCGCTTCGATCGCGTAGCCGGCCTGGCCGATCCACGTCAGCCCGACCGCGCCGCTCCCGTCCGTCATGTTTCGCTCCCGAGTTGGAAAACTGTTACCCGTTCACTGTAACGGGCCGGCGGTCTACGCGTGCAGCTCGTCGAGCCGCTGCGCGAGGCGGCTGTGGCGGCGGCCGGCGTCGGTCGTGCGGGCGGCGCGCGCCACCATCTCGGGCGTTCCGACGACGATCGTCGCGAGCGTCGAGCGGGTGATCGCGGTGTAGAGCATCTCGCGGCGCAGGAAGCGGCCGCCCGCGGCGGGGTGGGCGACGACGATCGCGATCGGCAGCTCGATCCCCTGGCCGCGGTGGACCGAGCAGGCGTAGGCGAGCTGCAGCTGCCCGACCTCCGCCGCCGGGATCTGCACGACGCCGCCGCCGTCGACGCCGACCAGCACGCCGCCGGCGTCGCTGCCGCCTCTGCGTCTGCCGCGCGCGCCGCCGGCGCCGCCCTCCTCCTCCGCGGAGGGCTCGTCCTCGTCCTCGTTGTCCGAGGAGCCCTTGACCTCCTGCAGCAGGCGCAGCAGCGAGCCGTTCATCACGCCGAGGTCGTGCAGGTTGCGTCCGACGAGCATCAGCTTGTCCCCGAGTCGCAGCCGCCCGTTGCCGACCTCCGGCCCGTCCGCGTTGAGCGCCTCGCGCAGCGATCTGTTGAGCGCGTCGATCCCCAGCTCGCCGCGGTAGACGGGGGCGAAGACCTGGATGTCGCCGTTGGGGTCGACGCCGTAGTGCTTCGGCAGCCGCTCGGCGACGAGCGAGACGATCTCCTCGCGCGCGGCGACCGGATCGGGCCGCGCGATGAAGAAGAGGTCGTGGCGCATCCCCTCCGCGCGCACGAACGACGGCGCGTTGCCGACGCGGATCGCGTGCGCGCCCTGCACGATCATCGAGCCGGCCGCCTGGCGGAAGATGTGCTGCAGCCGCGCGGTCGGCACGCGGCCGGAGGCGACCAGCTCGGCGAACGGCTTGCCGGCGCCGACCGGGGCGAGCTGGTCGGCGTCGCCGACGAGCACGACGTGGGTGCCGGGACCGATCGCGCGCAGCAGCGTGACGAGCAGCTCGAGGTTGGCCATCGACGTCTCGTCGACGATCACGAGGTCGGTTCTGAGCGGCATCTCCTCGTCGTGCACCGGACCTTCGCCGGGGATCCACGCGAGCGCGGAGTGGACGGTCGAGGCGTCGAGCCCGGTCGCCTCGGTCATCCGCAGCGCGGCCCGCCCGGTCGGCGCGACCAGCATCACGTGCGCGCGCTGGTCGCGCGCGATCTGGCCGATCATGCGGATCGAGGCGGTCTTGCCGGTGCCGGGCCCGCCGGTCACGACCGACAGCCGCTGCAGGAAGGCGCCGCGCACGCCGGCCCACTGCTCGTCGGTCAGCTCGACGCCCGCGGCGCCCGCGTCGGGCGGCTCCTCAGGCGCGCTCAGCTTGTCGGAGGGCGCGCCGTCGAGCAGCGCCGCGACCCGCTCGGCCAGCTCGCGCTCCAGCCGTGCCGTCTCGGCGCGGTAGACCCAGACGGCCTCGTCGTCCTGCGCCAGCTCGACGTCGCCGTCGCTCTCCAGCTCGGCGAGGAAGGTCGCCGGCGGCGGCTGGGAGCCGCTCAGCAGCTCGCGGGTGCGCAGCAGCAGCGCGGCCGCCGGCTGGCAGGTCGAGCCGTCGCGCTCCGCTTCGGTGAGCGCGTGCAGGATCGCCGCGCGCGAGCGCCCCTTGCTCTCCAGCGGCGCGCCGAGCCCGCGCGCGATCGCGTCCGCGGTCGTGAAGCCGACGCCGAAGACGCTCGTCAGGTCGTACGGCTTCTCGCGCACGACGCGGTAGGAGCTGGCGCCGTAGTGCTGGTGGATCCTGCCGGCGAGGTGGGCGAGGCCGTGCGGCGCGAGCAGCAGGTGGAGGCCGCGCGTGGCGCGCAGCGCGTCCCAGGAGCTGGCGGCCTCGCGCGCCTTCTTGGTCGCGAGTCCGGCACGCACGAAGGCGTCGTGCGGATTGCGGTCGATCTCGGTGAGGATCTCGGGGCCGAGCAGCTGCATCAGCGTCGCGGCGCGGCGCGGACCGACGTGGCGGACTCTGCGCAGGTAGGCGAGCACCGCGTCGTCGTCGGTCGGCACGAGCGGATGGGCCTCGCGCACTCTCACCTGCGGGCCGTAGCGGGGGTCGACGACCCACTGGCCGGCGACGGTCGCCTGCTCGCCCGGCTCGAGGTGGACGAGCGGCCCGACGAGCACGATCCGCTCGCCGTCCCATTCGCCGTCGAGCACCGCGAAGCCGTTCTCCTCGTTGGCGAAGCGCTGGCCCTTGACGACGACCTCGCCGGCGAACGGCTGGCCCTCGGTCGGCGGCCAGGTGGCGGTGGGCGACGGCATCGCCAGCCAGCCTAGTGGCTCGTTTGCGACGGCAGACCCCACATTTCCGTCGCGCTCGCGCAGCCGCGGCTGAGAAGATGGCGGTGTGGCGCCTGACGCGGAGCGAACCTGGGGTGGGACGACGCTGGAGGATCGGCGCGCGACGCGCCGCGCCCAGCTGCTCGACGCCGGCTTCGAGCTGCTCGGCACCAGCGGCGCCGCGAGCGTGACGGTGCGCGGCGTCTGTCGCGCCGCCGGACTGACCGAGCGCTACTTCTACGAGAGCTTCGCCGACCGCGACGCGCTGCTGATCGCGGTCCACGCGCGCGTCGCCGAGGAGGCGCGGGTCGCGATCGCCGACGCCGTCACGGCCGCTCCGCCTGATCCGCTGGCGAGCGCGAGCGCGGCGGTGGGGGCGTTCGTCGACTTGCTGCAGGACGATCCGCGCCGCGGCCGGGTGCTGCTGGAGGAGGTCTTCGCCGACGAGCTGCTGACGAGAGCGGGCGTCGACCTGATGCCGAGCTTCGCCGCGCTGCTCGCCGAGCAGATCGCCGCCAGCTTCGGCGGCGCGCCGGACGGCCCCGACAGACTCGACGCGCGGCTGACCTCGGTCGCGCTCGTCGGCGCGCTCGCGCACCTCTTCTCGGGCTGGCTCGACGGCACGATCGCCGTCACGCGTGAGCGGCTGGTCGCACACGTCGTCGCGCTGATCCTCGCCGCCGCGCCCGTCAGCTCGCGCAAGGGGTAGACGCCCGCGCGGCGCGCCGCCGCCGCCTCGCCGCGCCGCCTCCGGCTCCCGCCGCCGGTGCGCGCGCCTCCGCGCGCTCTCGTTTGACATACCCCGTTGTCAGTCCTACTCTGACAACGCATGATGTCAATCGCCTCGCAGATCGCTGACGCGCCGGCGTCCGACACGCCCGCGCCCGCACCGCCGCCGCTGGGACCCGACTCGCTCACGTGGGAGTGCTTCGGCGACCTGCGCGGGCTGCTGCTGATCGGCCGCGCCGGCATCCTGCAGAACATGCACCCGGCGATCGGCGCCGGCGTCGAGCAGCACTCCGACTACTCCTCCAACCCGTGGAACCGGCTGCTGCGCTCGGCGCCGCCGATCCTCGGCGTCGTCTACGACGGCGGCGCGGCGTCCGCGACCGGCGCCAGAGTCCGCGACTACCACCGCGAGATCAAAGGCGTCGACGGCAACGGCGCGCGGTATCACGCGCTCCAGCCCGACGTCTACTACTGGGCCCACGCGACCTTCTTCGAGTCACAGATCGTGATGCGCGAGCGCTTCGGCACGCCGCTGACGCGCGCCGAGCAGGAGCAGCTCTACCGCGAGTCGATCGACTGGTACGCGCAGTACGGCGTGTCGATGCGGCCGGTGCCGCCCGACTACGCCGCCTTCCGCGAGTACTGGGACCGAACCGTGGATGAGGTGCTGGAGTCCTCGGAGCCGGTCCGCTGGTCGCTCGACCGCGCGCGGCTGAAGGACGTCGACCGCCCGTACGAGTCGATCCCGCGCCCGCTGTGGCGGCTGCTGCGGCCGGTCGTGATGGGCGGCTCGATGTGGGTGGCGGCCGGGACGTTGCCGCCGGTCGCGCGCGAGCGCCTGGGTCTGCGC
Source organism: Conexibacter stalactiti (assembly GCF_033542075.1). Taxonomy (NCBI): domain Bacteria; kingdom Bacillati; phylum Actinomycetota; class Thermoleophilia; order Solirubrobacterales; family Conexibacteraceae; genus Conexibacter; species Conexibacter stalactiti. The sequence goes on along the minus strand of NZ_JAWSTH010000006.1, from coordinate 88,915 downwards.
TGGACCGCCCGCGACGAGCGGTTGCTGCGCCTGCTCGCGCTCGTGACGAGAGGGGCCTTCCGACTGGTGCCGCACGACCTCCGCTACATGCCGCGGGCGCGCAGAGGATGGAAGCGGATACGGGCGCGCTAGCCTCAGTTGCATACGCAACGACTTTGGGAGGTCGCACTCAATGTCAGTCGACGGCGCCGCCAGCGCGCTGCAGTTTCCGAGGGAGGCGGACGCGCGCGGCGCCTTCGTGCGCCAGCAGAGCCGCTTCCGCGACTGGGTCACGACGGACGGGTCGAGTGATCATCCCGCGGCCGCGGGCCGCTACCACCTCTACGTCTCGCTCGCCTGTCCGTGGGCGTCGCGCACGCTGATCGTCCGCCGCCTGAAGCGGCTGGAGGAGGCGATTGGCCTGACCGTCGTCGACCCGCTGCGCGACGCGCGCGGCTGGCGCTTCCTGCCCGAGGAGCCCGACCCCGTCAACGGCTTCGCCTTCGTCGCGGAGGCCTACGCCGCCAGCGACCCCGCCTTCGACGGCCGCGTGACCGTGCCGGTGCTGTGGGACAAGCAGGCCGGCCGCATCGTCAACAACGAGAGCACCGACATCGTGCGGATGCTCAACAGCGCCTTCGACGAGTGGGGCGATCCCGCGGTAGACCTCTACCCCGAACCGCTGCGGGCCGAGATCGACGCGCTCAACGAGCGCATCTACGAGACGGTCAACAACGGCGTCTACCGCGCCGGCTTCGCCTCGACCCAGGCGGCCTACGAGGAGGCGTTCGAGGCGCTGTTCGAGACGCTCGAGTGGCTGGAGCAGCGCCTCGCCAGCCGCCGCTACCTGACCGGGGATGCGATCACCGAAGCCGATTGGCGCCTGTTCGTCACGCTCGTGCGCTTCGACGCCGTCTACGTCGGCCACTTCAAGTGCAACCTGCGGCGGATCGCCGACTACCCGCACCTCGACGGCTACCTGCGCGACCTCTACCAACAGCCCGGGATCGCCGAGACGGTGAACCTCGACCACATCAAGCGCCACTACTACATGACGCATCCGCAGATCAACCCGTCGCGGATCGTCCCGCGGGGGCCGGCGCTCGACTTCGACGCGCCGCACGATCGCGCCCGGCTCGCGGCTTAGAGGAGTCGGAAAAAAGGGGGCCGGCCGCGCCAGGGGGAGCGCGACCGGCCAGGAGCCACGCGGGGCGGCGTGGCCCGTGACGACCTCGGGGGAGAAGTCGTCACGCTTTGAAAAATATCCCACTTGCGACTCCTGGGAGTCACTGTGAGGACATAAGTGTCGCGCTTTTGGCGGACGTTCGCATTCCCGACAGTGAAGGAATCTTCACCAAATCGGCCACGTGGACCCGGCCACGTTCAACCGGCTGGAGCCGCTGGCGCGTCGGCGTTCTCGCCGGAGCTCAGGCGACGGAGGCGGCGGCGACCGCGTCGAGCGCCTCGGCGGCGGTCGCGCCGAGGAAGTCGAGCTCCTCTTGGGAGATCGTCAGCGGCGGCGACACGGCGACCCCCTGACCGAGCGCACGCACGAGCAGCCCGCGCTCGCGCGCCGCCTCGAAGACCGCGACGGGCGCACCGGCGGCGAGCGCCTCGGCGCTGAACTCGACGGCCGCCAGCAGGCCGACGCCGCCGCGGACCTCCTTCACCAGCGGGTGGGCGGCGAGCGGCTCCAGCGCGGCCAGCAGCGGGCCCTCGGTCTCCAGCGCACGGCTGACGAGCCCGTTCTCGGCGAGCAGGTCGAGGTTGGCGCTGCCGGCCGCGCAGCAGGTCGCGTGCGCGGAGTAGGTCGCGCCGTGGCGCAGCATGTTGCCCGACTGCTCCCAGAACGGCTCCGCCACGCGCCCGGAGGCGACGACGCCGCCGAGCGGCAGGTAGCCGCTCGTGACGCCCTTGGCGAAGGTGATCAGATCGGGGCGCAGCCCGAAGCGGGAGGAGGCGAACCAGTCGCCGACGCGGCCGAAGGCGCAGATGACCTCATCGGCCACGAACAGGATTCCGTGCTCCTGGCAGATCGCCTGCACGCCTTCGAGGTAGCCCGGCGGCGGCAGCAGCACGCCGCCGGCGCCGATCACAGGCTCGGCGAAGACGGCCGCGACGCGCTCGGGCCCGACGCGCAGGATCTCCTCCTCCAGCGCCGCCAGCGAGTCCCACTGGACCGACGAGGTCGCGCTCATCAGCGGCCCCCAGCCGGCGCGGTTGGCCTCGATCCCGCCGATCGCGGTGCCGTAGCCGTTGGTGCCGTGGTAGCCGCCGGTGCGGCCGATCAGGTGCATCCGCTCGGGCTCGCCCTTCGCGGTCCAGTAGCGCCGCACGATCTTCGCCGCCGAGTCGAGCGCCTCGCCGCCGCCGGTCGTGAAGAAGACGCGCGCGTCGTCGACCGGCGCCAGCCCGGCGATCCGCGCCGCCAGCTCCTGCGCCGGCCGCGTCGTGAAGTCGCCGAAGGCGGAGTAGGCCTCGAGCTGGCCGAGCTGCGCGGCGATCGCGTCGGCGATCTCCGCGCGGCCGTGACCGACGTTCGCGTACCAGAGGCTCGCCGTGCCGTCGAGGTAACGGCGCTCCTGGTCGTCGTAGACCCAGACGCCCTCGCCGCGGGTCAGCACGAACTCGCTGCGGCGCACCACGGACATGTCGGAGAAGGGATGCCACAGGCGCGTCTCGGCGGCCGCACCCGAACGATCGATCGAAGTCATGGCGGTGACTCTCGCAACGGCCGGCCGGCGGCTCAACCGCCGCGGGTCCAACGTCGAGCCCCCGGCTTGTGCAGGTTGGCTACGCGGCGGTCGAGGCGCCGGCGCCACCGGCCGGCGTGCCGGTGCCCTCGGTCGGCTCGTAGCCGAGCTCGCGCGAGACCTCCAGCATGCGGCCGCGCACCAGCTCGCCCAGCTCCGACAGGTCCTGCCGCAGCAGCCGCGCGGCCGGTCCCGAGACGCTCGCGGCCGCCAGCACCTCGCCGTTGGAGCCGAAGATCGGCGCCGCGATGCAGAGCACGCCGTCCTCGTACTCCTCGCGGTCGATCGCGTAGCCACGCGCGTGCGCGCGCCGCAACTCGATCTCCAGCTCCTCGGCGGCGGTGATCGTGTGCGGCGTCAGCGAGGGGAACGGCGCCCGCTCGCGCAGGTCGGCCAGCACGTCGGAGGACTGGAAGGCGAGCATCGCCTTGCCGGCCGCGCAGGCGTGCGCGGGGACGCGACGGCCCAGCTCGGTGAACATCCGCACGGTGCGGCTGCTCTCGGCCTGGTCGACGTAGACGATCGTGAAGCGGTCGAGCACGCAGAGGTTGGTCGTCTCGTCGGTCGCGTCGCGGATCATCAGCAGGTGCGGGCGCACGGCGGTCCGCAGCCGCTGCATGCGGTGCTCCTGCCCGCCGGCCAGCTCGACCACCTTGTGGCTGAGGCGGTAGCGGCTCGTCTGCGGGTTCTGAACGACGTAGCCGCACGCGATCAGCGTCGCGAGCAGCCGATGGGTGGTGCTGGGCTGGAGTCCCGTCCGGTGTGCGAGCTCTACGAGCCCGATCTCGTCGTCGGCGGCGACCGCTTCGAGAAGGTCGAAGCCACGCGCGACGGATTGCACGATCGCGGGACTCTTCGACTGCCTGGGTATCGCTCGACCTCGTTTCCGGGATGCGGAATCATCGACCGTACCAGAGCGGCGACGGCGAGAGGCGGCGGCGGTCGCTCGCGCGCCACGTCTTCCTCGCGCGCGCGTTCCCTGCTCCACCCTCGAGTGGAGCAGAAAGCTGCGCATTCGATCGTCGGGAAGGCGAACAACGAGCCTGCTGGGAGATCTGGAACCACCGCTGTATACAGAACGTGGAGTGGGTCGTTGTGGACGTAATTGAGCGGTTGACGCGAGCGTCCAGGCGCGTTAGCGTGCCGGACACGAACTCCGCTACCACGGGGATTTCGCGACGAGGGGATGGTGCCTGCGCGACATCGGTCGCGCGGCACGAGGCGCTGTATCTGATCTTCGGAACTCCGAAGATTAATCATGAGATCGGACAACGTCCAAAACCTGCCGACCGAGCACTCACGCGAGTGCACGTCCACCGCACCGGCCCTCCTGCACGGGGCGCAAGCGGTCGACGGCATCGATGCGCTGGCACGCGACAGCGCAGTGAGTCCTCGACGGCAGCAGGCGGCGACGCCCAGAGCGCTCGACCTGACGGCGGCACACGGACCCGGAGCCCCCACGCCCGCGCGAAGGCGTGGCGGCTTCTACCCCGGGACCTTGCCCAGGTCGCAGCAGCCGGGAACGGTTGCCGTCAGCCCATAGGGCCGCCTCGACACGGCCCTTGGCTTCGGCGGCCATCGCGTGGGGGACGCGATGGCCGCCGAGAACTTCTCTCGGCGGCAAGCCGCTGAGAACATCACTCAGCCGCTCTCGAACAGCGCCAGGAACGCGCGCGCGGCGTCGGTGTCGCCGGCGATCCGCAGGTCGCCGTTCGCGGCGCCGGGACTGAGCGCGGCGACCCACTGCTGCTGGTCGCCTTCGATCCGAGTCGCGGTCTCCGGCGCGGGACGGTGCTCGACGCGGGCACGGCCGTTCTCGCGCACGAAGACGTACTGCTCGGACTGCTCGGGCGCGGTCCCGCTCGCGATCGTGAGCGCGACCGCGGCAGCGGCGACGTCGCAGCCCGCGGCGCTCGGGGCGGCGACCAGCAGCGGCGCGAGGCGGAAGCAGGCGGCGACGTCGATCCACTCGCCGGCGCGTGGCGCCGACCAGTGGGTGCGCAGCTCCCAGCGGGCGATCTCGCCGATCACCGGCAGCAGCGAGCGGCCGAGGTCGGTCAGCTCGAGGTCGACACGCGGCGGCAGCGAGCGGAAGCGGCGGCGCACGATCAGGCCCTCGTCGGCGAGCTTGGCCAGGCGCGACTCCAGCGCTCCTGCCGAGACGCCCGGCAGCCAGCGGCGCAGCTCGTCGAGGCGCAGCGGGCCGGCCGCGAGGTCACGCACGATCACCATCAGCCAGCGGTCCCCGACGACGCTCAGCGCACGCGCATCCGGCGCCCATTGTCGGCGCGGCTTCTCCCCCAGTTCATGTCCCGGCATGTCGCTCCCCCGACCGCCCACACCCGCGCGCACGACGCACGCCGGTCCACCCGGAGCGGCCCCTCGATGTGACGACTCAGCTCTCAGGACAGGCTGCAAACGGCCTGGAACAACGCTGTTCCTAAGAGGCGGGAAACATACCAAAATCCCACATCATGGGGGACGGGTCTCGCTCATGTCGCCGCACCCTCGCGCAGCGCCAGCGCGGTGCGCGCGGCGGTGGCGTTCGCCCAGCGGCTCGTCGTGGCGAGCCCGAGCGCGAGCACGAGCGCGCCGCAGCCGGCGACGATCCACCAGCCGACGTGCCCGGCGGCCGCGACGTCGGCCGCATCCGCGAAGGCCGCGGCGGGGATCGCGACCGCGCCGACGACGGCAACGCCGAGCGTGGCGCCGATCTGGCGGCTGGTCGAGGCGATCGCGGCCGCCACGCCGGCCTGGTCGGCCGGCATGCCGGAGACGGCGGTGTTGGTGATCGGCGGGTTGACGAAGCCGAAGCCGAGCCCGAAGAGGACGTAGGCGCAGAACAGCAGCCAGACCGGCGTGGTGCTGGACAGCTCCGTCAGCAACAGGCCGGCGAGCGTCATCGCGGCGCCGCCGACGACCAGCGAGGGGCGGGCGCCGACGCGCCCGACCAGCCGGCCGGACAGCGGCCCGCAGACGACCGTCAGCGCCGCCATCGGCAGCGTCCAGAGGCCGGCCGTCAGCGGCGAGAGGCCGCGCGCCTCCTGCAGGTAGAGCGTGTTGAGGAAGAGAAAACCGCCGAGGCCGGCGAAGGCGGCGACCGCGATCGCGGTCGCGCCCGCGAACGGCGCGCTGCGGAAGAAGCGCATCTCGATCAGCGGATCGCGGCGGCGCAGCTCCCAGCTGACGAGCGCGGCGAGCGCGCCAGCGGCGACGCTGAACAGCGCGACGCTCTCGCGGGTCAGCCAGCCGTGCGACGGCGCTTCGATGATCGCGTAGGTGAGCGTGCCGAGCAGCACGATCACGAGCGCCTGGCCGAGCGGATCGGGTCGCCGCGCGCGGCTGGCACGCGACTCAGGCACGTAGCGCGCCGTCAGCACGATCGCGGCGATCCCGATCGGCACGTTGACCCAGAAGATCGCGCGCCAGCCGACGGCCTCCACGAGCAGGCCGCCGAGCACCGGTCCGAGCGCCATGCTGACGCCGATCGTGCCGCCCCACACGCCGATCGCCTGCGCACGTTCGCGCGCGTCGGTGAAGGTGTTGCGGACGATCGACATCGCGACCGGGTTGAGCATCGAGCCGCCGACTGCCTGCAGCGCGCGGGCCGCTATCAGCAGCGGCGCGCTGGGCGCGACCGAGCACAGCAGCGAGCCCAGCGTGAACAGCGCCAGCCCGACCTTGAAGACGCGCGCGCGACCGACCCGGTCGGCGGTCGCGCCCGCCAGCAGCAGCAGGCTGGCGAGCGTCAGCGTGTACGCGTCGATCGTCCACTGCAGCTGCGCGACGGAGGTGTCGAGGTCGCTGCGGATCGACGGCAGCGCGATGTTGACGGCGGTCGTGTCGATCCCGACGACGAAGAGGCTGAGGCAGCAGATCCCGAGGATCAGGAAGCGGCGCGGGTCCTGCGGGGTGGCGTCGGCGGGCACCGCATCGACGATAGCCCGCGAGCGCTCAGCGGAAGGTCATCGTCGCGCCGGTCATCTCCGCGACGGTCACGAAGCCGTAGCCGCGGGACTTCAGCGTGTCGATGATCCGCGGCAGCGCCGCGAGGCCCTGCGAGCGCGGGCCGCCGCCGTCGTGCATCAGCACGATCGAGCCGTTGCGGACGCCGTTGACGACCCGCGAGTAGACCGCCTCGGTGCCCGGCAGCTGCCAGTCGTTGGTGTCGACGTCCCACTGGACGGTCGTGAAGCCGAGGCCGCTCGCGAGGCTTATGAGGCCGGAGCTGACGGCGCCGCCCGGGGCGCGGAAGGCGCACGGCTTGAAGCCGCTGGCGGTCTGGATCGCGTTCGCCGTCGAGCTGATCTGGTTCGACGCGAAGGCGCCGCCGCTGGAGAGGTTCGGGTGGTTCCAGCTGTGGTCGGCCAGCTCGTGGCCCTCGGCGAGGATTCGCCGCACCAGGCTGGCGTTCGGCGCGACCTGCTGGCCGATCATGAAGAACGTGCCCTTGACGCCCTTCTGCTTCAGCACGTCGAGGAAGGCGGGGGTGTAGCTCGACGGCCCGTCGTCGAAGGTCAGCGCGACGACCTTGCGCGTGCGGGAGCCGTTCGTGACGTACGACGGGCCGCTGGGGATGCAGCCGGTCGGGACCGGCGATCTGACCTGCAGCACGGCGCCGTCGGCCGGTCGCGCGCGGAAGCAGTCGCCGCCGTCGCCGATGTCGCAGCCGTCGGTGCTGGAGAGCGTCCGCCAGCGCACCGCGGTGCCCATCGGGATGCCGACTCTGGCCGCGGCGAAGCGCGCTCTCAGCGCGCGCGGGTTGGCGCGCGCGACGCGCGCCGGCAGCTCGTGCAGCGGGCCGTGACCGCCGGAGCGCAGCACGCGCGTGAGCGTCAGCGTCGCCTTCGCGCCGGTGCGGCGCACGCAGACGTCGCGCGAGTTGACGGTGCCGGTCTCGAAGACGAGCCGCACGCACAGCGACTGCCTGTTGCGGCGCAGCGACGCGGGCGACCAGCGGGCGTTCGTCGTCGTGCTCCAGACGAGCGCGTCGCCGTCCTGCGTCAGCGTCGCGCGCTCGAGGCCGAGCGGCGCGAGGGCGGTGCCCCCGTCAGGGTTCTGCGGCGTCTCGGGAGCGGCTCTGCCGCCCGCCGGCGTCTCGCCGGGAGCGGCGCCGCCGCCGGGGGCGGGGGCCGCGACGACCGCGGGCGTGGCGGCGACGAGCGCGAGCGCGGTGAGGGTGGCGAGGATCTGGGGGCGACGGGGCACGAGGCGCACGACCCTATTCATCGGCAGCTCGCCCCGCGACCTCAGCAATTTTGCGTGCAGCCGCGCCCGCTCGCGCGGGGACGCCGCGGTCGCGCCTGGCGCGACCGCGACCGCTCAGTCGACCGGCGTGACGGCGATTCTGCCCGCGACGATCGTCACTGCGCGGCGGCCGGCGAGCAGCTCGGCCAGCTCCGCGCCGACCAGCTCGCGGCGCCAGCCGGTCAGCGCGCGCACGTCGGGCTCCGGGTCGCCGCGGCGAGCCGCGATCACGATCTGCTCGAGCTCCGCGCGCGAGGCGACCAGCTCGTAGGCCAGCTCGGCCTCGATCGCACGGGCCCGGATGACCGCCTCGACGACGGAGATCAGCGGCGCGTCGCCCTGCTCGCCGCCGGGCCGCCGCGCCTCGCGGGCGATCGGCTCGGCGTCGCGGCCGATCGCGACGGCGTCGACGATCGCCTGTCCGCGACGGCGCAGGTGGCCGCCGTGAAGGCCGCGGATCTGCTCCAGTTCGCGCGGGCTCGCCGGCTTGCGCTTGGCGATCTCGACGAGTGCGGGGTCGGGCAGGATCGAGCCGACCGGCTTGTCCTCCTGCTGAGCGGTGCGCTCGCGCCACGCGGCGACCTCGCGCGCGACAGCGCGGGCGCGCGGGTCGAGCTGACCGGAGCGCGGCAGCCGCTCATACGCGGTCTCCGGATCGCGCTCGTCGCTGGCCTCCTCCATCCGGCGGCACTCCTCGCGGGCCCATTCGAGCCGGCCGCTGGCGGTCAGCTTGTCGTGCAGCGCGTCGCTGAGCTGGAGCAGGTAGACGACGTCCTCGCGCGCGTAGGAGAGCTGCTCCTCGGTCAGCGGGCGCACGTCCCAGCGTGTGTAGCTGGCGGTCTTGCCGACGCGCAGCCCGAGCGCGGCGCCGAGCAGGTTGCCGTAGCCGGTCTGCGCGCCGTAGCCGGCGAAGCCGGCGGCGACCTGCGTGTCGAAGACGTTGCGCACGTCGGTCCGCCACGCGCGGCGCAGGATCGCGACGTCCTGCCGCGCGGCGTGCAGGACGATCTCAACGGCCGGGTCGGCGAGGACCGCGGCGAGCGGCTCGAAGTCGAGCTCGTCGAAGGGGTCGAACAGCGCGATCCGCACGCCGTCGGGGGCGTCGGGGTCGGGCGCGGCGACCTGCACGAGGCAGAGCAGCGCGCGGTACCGGCCCTCCGACATGAACTCGGTGTCGATGCCGAGGCGGCCCGACGCGGCCGCCAGCTCGGCGATCCGCGCGACCTCGTCGCTGCCCGCCAACGTGGTGACAGTTTCTTGTGGCACCTCGCGCACTATGAAGGAGAGGGCGGTCAGCCGTCGTCGGGCATTACGATCGCCGCCGCCCGCGCAGCCCGGTTCGGGCACCCGAAGGAACACCGACCCCGCTGGTAGGATTTACCGCATGATCTTCTCCTCCAAGGCCGAGTACGGCGTGCGCCTGATGGTCGAGCTCGGCCGTCGCGCTGCCGACTCCCCGATCAGCCTGAAGGCGATCGCGGCCGCGGAGAACCTCCCCCTCGCCTATCTGGAGCAGGTCGTCGCCCGCCTCAAGAAGGCCGACCTGGTCAGAAGCGCGCGCGGCGCTCACGGCGGCTACTGGCTCGCCCGGCCCGCCGAGGAGATCACGATGGACCAGGTCGTGCTCGCGCTCGAAGGCGCGATCGCGCCGATGGAATGCTTCGTCAACGAGCAGACCGAGCGGGTGCTGTGCTCCCACGCCGAGCACGGCAACCTCGACCACCACTGCGCGACGAAAGTCTTGTGGATGCGCGTCCAGAGCGGCGTCGTCCGATCGCTTCAGACCACCACGCTCGCCGAGCTGGTGGAGTTCTCGCGTCGCGAGAACGGCGGCCGCAAGGCCGCCGCGCCCGCAGCTGCCGGCATCGCGGTGACCGCCCACGGGAGCGAACAGCTCCCGAGCGCCGCGCCGGCGGCCTGAACGACCCACCCCTCACACCGAACCCCCGGAGACCATGGCCGAGCTCGAAATCCGCAACCTCCACGTCCGCGTCGGCGAGAAGGAGATCCTCAAGGGTCTCGACCTCTCGATCGGCAAGGGCGAGATCCACGCCCTGATGGGTCCCAACGGCTCCGGCAAGTCGACGCTCGCCAACGTCGTGATGGGCCACCCGAACCTCGAGGTGACCGAGGGCCAGATCATCTTCAAGGGCGAGGACATCACGGAGGCGGACACCGACGAGCGCGCTCGGGCCGGTCTCTTCATGGCCTTCCAGTACCCGGTCTCGGTGCCCGGCGTGACCGTCACCAAGTACCTCCGCACGGTCATGAACGCCCACCGCGAGAGCCGCGGCGAGGAGCCGATCTCGCTGAAGGAGTTCCGCCAGACCGTCGAGGCGGCGATGAAGCTGACCGAGGTGCCGAGACAGTTCTCCTCGCGCTACCTCAACGAGGGCTTCTCCGGCGGCGAGAAGAAGCGCATGGAGATCCTCCAGCTGGCGCTCCAGAAGCCGGATATGGCGATCCTCGACGAGACCGACTCCGGCCTCGACATCGACGCGCTGCGCGTCGTCTCCAACGGTGTCAACGCCGTCGCCGGTGACCACATGGGCGTGCTGATCATCACCCACTACCAGCGCATCCTCCACCTCGTCCAGCCGAGTCACGTGCACGTCATGTACCAGGGCCGGATCGTCAAGGAGGGCGGCCCGGAGCTCGTCACCGTGCTCGAGGAGAAGGGCTACGGCTGGATCAGAGACGAGGTCGAGGCCGCCGCCGCGGCCTCGTGACGCCATGAGCGCCGGCGCCTCCATCCGAACGTTCGACGCGGCCGCGGTCGCGGCGCAGTTCCCGATCCTGCAGCGCGAGATCGACGGCAGAAGGGTCGTCTACCTCGACAGCGGCGCGACGGCGCAGAAGCCGGCGACGGTGCTGGAGGCGCTCGACGACTCCTACCGCCTGCACAACGCGAACATCCACCGCGGCGTCTACACGCTGGCGCAGGAGGCGACCGAGCGCTTCGAGGGCGCGCGCGAGCGAATCGCGCGCTTCATCGGCGCGCGTCCCTCGGAGACGATCTTCACGAAGAACGTGACCGAGGCGATCAACCTCGTCGCCTACTCGTGGGGTCGCCGCAACGTCGGCGCCGGCGACACGATCGTGCTGACGCCGATGGAGCATCACGCCAACATCGTGCCGTGGCAGCAGCTCGCGCGCGAGGTCGGCGCGAGACTCGAGTACGTCACGATGACCGACGACGGCCGGCTCGACCTCGACTCGCTCGACACGCTGCTGGCGCTGGAGCCCAAGCTCGTCGCGGTCGCGCACGTCTCGAACGTGCTCGGCACGCTCAACCCGGTCGAGGAGATCGTCCGCCGGTCGCACGCGGCCGGCGCGGTCGTGCTGATCGACGGCGCGCAGGCGGTCCCGCACCGGCCGGTCGACCTCGGCGCGCTCGGCGCCGACTTCTACGGCTTCACCGGCCACAAGGTCTACGGGCCGACCGGCGTCGGCGTGCTGCACGGCCGCCGCGAGCTGCTGGAGCAGATGGAGCCGTTCCTGACCGGCGGCGACATGATCGGCCAGGTCGACTTCCACGAGTCGACCTGGAAGGAGCTGCCGTGGAAGTTCGAGGCCGGCACCTCGCCGTACGTCGAGGCGACGGGGCTCGGCGCGGCGGTCGAGTGGCTCGACGCGCTCGGCGTCGAGGCCGTCCACGCGCACGAGGCCGAGATCACGCGCTACGCGCTGGAGCGGCTCTCCGAGGTGCCCGGGCTGACGATCTACGGCCCGCCGGCGGAGGAGCGCGGCGCGATCGTCTCGTTCGCGCTCGACGGCGTCCATCCGCACGACGTCGCGGACATCCTCGGCCGCGACCAGATCTGCGTCCGCGCCGGCCACCACTGCGCCCAGCCGCTGATGCGCCGTCTCGGCGTGCCTGCGACGACGCGCGCCAGCTTCGCCGCGCACACGACGCGTGAGGAGGTCGACGCGCTCGTCGACGGGCTCGCGAACGTGCGCCGCATCTTTCAGCTGTAGGACAGCCAGATGACAGGTGGCTCCTATGCACTTTACTTCGGCGCAATGAACTACTACGATGGCGCTTGTCTGGTCGAGGGATGGCGAGAGCGATCCCGAAATCGACCCGACCTGCCGCCATCCACCTGCTCGCGGGGACGCGGGCTTGCATGCGGCGAACCGACGGGGGGTGTCGCGACCACACCCCCCGTCGCCTCTTCGGGGACGCCCGGCGCCGACGGCGCCGGGCGCGCCTCCGTCCTGAACGACCTGCCCGCTACGCTCTAGGCGAGATGGACGACCTCTACCGCGAGTACATCCTCGAGCACTACAAGCGGCCGCACAACTGGTCGCCGCCGCACGAGGAGCTGGCTAGCCCGGACCTCGAGTTCGAGGACGCCAACCCGCTCTGCGGCGACACGCTGCGGGTCCAGATCTCCGTCGACGCCGACGAGCGCGTCGAGCAGATCCGCTTCTCCGGCCACGGCTGCGCGATCTCGCAGGCGGCCGCGTCGATGTCCTCTGACGAGGTGATCGGGATGCCGGTGCGCGAGCTGCTCGCGCTCGACAAGTCGTTCGTGCTCGACCTGCTCGGGATCGACATCTCGGCGACGCGGATGAAGTGCGCGCTGCTGTCGCTGAAGGTGCTCAAGAGCGCCGCTCTCGGCGGCGCCGCGGCGTGGCCTGACGCCGAAGACGCCGCGGCCTGACGCGCGGCCGCCGTGCCGCGTCCGTCCCCGCCCGCACGGGAGGGGGTCGACACGGGGTGCCCCGCTACAATCTCGGCTGTAAATCCGATCATCTGACTAGGACTTCTCCCCCCGTGCCGGAAACGATCACTGTCTGCCCACTCGAAGAGCTGCCCCCCGGAACCATGAGGCTGGTCGAGCTGGACGATCTCGAGATCGGCGTCTTCAACTGCGCCGGGACCATCTACGCGATCGAGGACCGCTGCTCGCATGACGACGGGCCGCTCGTCGAGGGCGTGCTCGACTCAGACAGATGCACGATCGAATGCCCGCGCCACGGGTCGCTGTTCGACCTGAAGACCGGCAAGCCGCTGACGCTGCCGGCCTATGTACCGGTGGACACGTACCCGGTGGTCATCGACGACAACGTGATCAAGCTGGAGGTTGACTGACATGGCCACGCCCGAAGTGATCGCAGAGCAGGACGCGCTCAAGGGCATCAACGCCGACTACACGGAGCGCTTCGGCTTCCACGATGCCGAGAACTACCTGTACAAGGCGCCCAAGGGCATCAACCGCGAGATCGTCGAGAAGATCTCCGAGTTCAAGAACGAGCCGCAGTGGATGCGCGAGTTCCGCCTCAAGTCGCTCGACCACTTCTTCGCGCATGACATGCCCAGATGGGGCTCGCCGATGCTCAGAGAGGTCGACTTCGACAACATCCACTACTTCGTGCGCGCCTCCGAGCGGGCCGAGCGCTCGTGGGACGACGTCCCCGATGACGTCAAGAAGACCTTCGACCGGCTCGGCATCCCCGAGGCCGAGCGCAGATTCCTCTCCGGCGTCGGCGCGCAGTACGAGTCCGAGGTCGTCTACCACCAGGTCCACAGAGACCTGGAGGACCAGGGCGTCATCTTCGTCGACATGGACACGGCGCTGCGGGACCACGAGGAGCTCGTCAAGAAGTACTTCGCGACGATCATCCCCGCCAACGACAACAAGCTCGCCGCCCTCAACAGCGCCGTCTGGTCGGGCGGGTCGTTCGTCTACGTGCCGCCGGGCGTCCACGTCGAGATGCCGTTGCAGGCCTACTTCCGCATCAACACGGAGAACATGGGCCAGTTCGAGCGCACGCTGATCCTCGCCGACGAGGGCTCCTACGTGCACTACGTCGAAGGCTGCACGGCGCCGACGTACTCGTCGGACTCGCTCCACTCCGCCGTCGTCGAGCTGATCGCGATGAGAGGCGCGCGGATCCGCTACACGACTGTGCAGAACTGGTCGCAGAACGTCTTCAACCTCGTCACCAAGCGCGCGGTCGCGCACGAGGACGCGACGGTCGAGTGGGTCGACTGCAACCTCGGCTCGAAGCTGACGATGAAGTACCCGTCGGTCTACCTGATGGGCGAGCGCGCCCACGGCGAGATCCTCTCGATCGCCTTCGCCGGCAGAGGCCAGCACCAGGACGCCGGCGGCAAGATCGTCCACGTGGCGCCGAACACGACGTCGAACATCTTCGCCAAGTCGATCTCCAAGGACGGCGGGCGCGGCTCCTACCGCGGCCTGCTGGAGGTCGCCAGAGGCGCGCACGGCTCGAAGTCGAAGGTCGTCTGCGACGCGCTCCTGCTCGACGAGGACTCGCGCTCGGACACCTACCCGACGATCCGCATCGGCGAGGACGACGTCGACGTCGGCCACGAGGCGACCGTCTCGAAGATCGGTGAGGAGCAGGTCTTCTACCTGCAGTCGCACGGGATCAACGAGGAAGAGGCGTCGAAGCTGATCGTGAACGGCTTCATCGAGCCGATCACGAAGGAGCTGCCGATGGAGTACGCGGTCGAGATGAACCGCCTGATCGAGTTGCAGATGGAGGGTTCCATTGGCTAGTGCGACGATCGAGCAGCCCGGCTGGCTGGCAGCGCGCCGCGAGCGCGCCGCCACGCTGACCGAGTCGCTCGACCTGCCGACCTACAAGGGCAGACCGGGCTGGGAGTTCACCGACATCTCGTCGCTGGACCTCGCCGCGTACGCACCTGCCGGTGACGGCGACGCCGCCGCGGCCGAGCAGGGCGACCCGCTGTTCGTCGGCCTCACGCACCCGATCGTCGTCACGCAGGTCGACGCCACGACCGTCGAGGTCGCCGGCGACCTGCCCGACGGCGTGATCGTCACGACGCTGGAGCGCGCAGCCGCCGAGCACCCAGAGCTGGTCGAGCGCCATCTCGGCACGATCGTCGCCGGCGACGACGCCTTCGTCGCGCGCAACGACGCCGGCTTCGCCGGCGGTCTCTTCGTCCACGTCGGGCGCGGCACGATCCTCGCCCACCCGCTGCTCGTCACCGTCGTCCAGGACACGAGCAGAACGGTGCTCAACTGGCGCTCGCTGATCGTCGTCGAGGACGGGGGCCAGGCCGAGGTGTGGGAGCAGTACCTCTCTTCCGACGCGGAGCGCGACGGGCTCTTCAACACCGTCGTCGAGCTGGTCGTCGGCGAGAACGCGAACCTGCGCTTCGTCAACGGGCAGAACCTCTCGGAGAAGAGCTGGATCTTCGGCACGCAGCGGGCCGAGGTCGGCCGCGACGGCGCGCTCGACTGGGTCTCGCTCGGCTTCGGCTCCGCGCGCGGCAAGGTGCGGATGGAGACGAAGCTCGCCGGCAAGGGCGCCGACGGCAGAGTCACCGGCGCCTACGCCAGCCACAAGCGCCAGCACGTCGACTTCGACACGACGCAGGAGCACGCGGCGCCGCACACGACATCCGACCTCGCCTTCCGCGGGGTGCTTCAGGGCCGTTCGGAGGCCGTCTGGCGCGGCAACATCATCGTCGACCCGGGCGCGCAGCAGACCGACGCCTTCCAGGAGAGCCGCAACCTGCTGCTGTCCAAGAGAGCGCACGCCGACGCGATCCCGGGCCTCGAGATCCAGGCCAACGACGTGCGCTGCACCCACGCTGCCGCGATCGCGCAGATCGACGCCGACCAGCTCTTCTACCTGCGCTCGCGCGGGCTGAAGCCGGACGTCGCGAAGCGGCTCGTGATCGAGGGCTTCCTCGCCGAGCTGGTGGAGCGCTTCGAGGAGGGGCCGGTCCGGACCGTCCTCGGCGGCGCGCTCGAGCGTCGTCTCGGGCTGATCCTCGGCGAGCTGTAACGCCGCCGCAATCGTCTCGTCGCGAGCCGGCCACGGCCGGCTCGCACCATCAGCCTCAAACCAGTTGATTGAACAGCGCCGTTCAGGTGCGATATGATCGGCCGGATTTTGGGGAAATGCCCGCGCGTCTTCTTGCCCGCGGGCACTGAGCGATGGGGGAAGAGATGGGGCGAATGAGCCTTGGAGTCGTCGTGCTCGCGGCGGCCGCGGTGGCCGCGCCGTCGGTTGCGTCGGCGGCGACATGGTCGACGCAGACCGCGGCCAACCCGGGCACGGCGATATCGAGCAGTCTCACCGGCGTCGCCTGTCCGGCGCTGAGAAACTGCCAGGCAGTCGGCCGCTGGGACAACGGCAGCGGCACGCTGGCGCAGGCGCAGGCGTGGGGCGGGACGAGCTGGGCGCTCGGGTCGATAGCGAACCCGACCAGCGCGACCGTCACCGACCTGCAGGGAATCTCGTGCACGGCGACCAACGAGTGCACGGCGGTCGGCAACTACGAGGACGGCGGCGTGCCGAAGACGCTCGTCGAGCGCTGGACGAGCGCATGGGCGTGGCAGCCCTCGCCCAACCCGTCGGGATCGCAGGGGAGCTTCCTCGCCGGCGTCTCGTGCTCGTCGTCGTCGCTCTGCACAGCCGTCGGCAGCTACATCGACTCGGGCGGCGTTCAGAGAACGCTCGCGTTGCGGTGGGCCAGCGGCAGCTGGACGGTGCAGACGACGCCGGCCAGCCCGGCCGGCGCCACGAGCGCGCAGCTGTCGGGCGTCTCGTGCCCGTCGAGCACCGCGTGCATAGCGGTCGGCAGCTTCACCGACTCCGGCGGTCAGAAGACCTACGCGCTGGCGTGGGACGGCACCAACTGGACGAGAATGACGACGATCGACCCGGCGACGTCGGTCAACGCGGGTCTGACCGGCGTCTCCTGCACGTCGAGCACGGCCTGCACCGCCGTCGGCAGCTGGAGCAACGGGACCACCTATGCGCCGCTGATCGAGCGGATGACCACGACGACCTGGGCGACGCAGACGCCGGCGATCCCCGGCGGCGCGACCGGTGCGCTGCTCCTCGGCGTCTCCTGCACCTCGAGCACGCACTGCTCCGCGGTCGGCTACTCCTACTCAGGCAGCGGTCTGGCGTCGCTGGCCGAGCTGGGGACCTCCGGCAGCTGGAGAGTCGAGGCGACGCCGAGCCCCGCGGGCGCGACGGGCGCGATCCTGAGCGGCATCAACTGCCGCTCCAGCACCGAGTGCACGGCGGTCGGGCAGTGGTTCGACGTCAACTCGGTCGTGACGACGCTGGCGCTGCGCTACATCTGAGCGCCGCGCCGGCGACCGCGGGCGGGCGCGGCCCTGAGCAGTCTCAGGGCCGCGTCAGCTCGCGGTAGCCGCGCGCGGGCGGGAGATCGCTGGGTGGGCGGGACTGCAACTGCGACTCGAGTCTCGCGAGCGCGGCGATCCGCTTCTCCAGCGGCGGATGCGTGGCGAAGAGGCCGCCGATCGATCTGCGCGGCGACGCCGGCAGGATGAAGAAGGCGTTCATCTCGCTGGCGGCGCGCAGGTCGCGCTGCGGCACGCGGCTCATCGAGCCGCTGATCTTCATCAGCGCTGAGGCGAGCGCGCTGGGGCGGCCGGTGATGATCGCGGCGCCGCGGTCGGCGGCGAACTCGCGGTAGCGCGACAGCAGCTGCATCAGGAAGAACGAGAGGGCGTAGACCGCGAAGGAGACCGCGATCAGCGGCAGGATCCCCGGGCTCTCACGGTTGTTGCCGCCGAGCAGGAAGCCCCACTGGAGGATGAACGCGGCGATCGAGGCGAAGAACGACGCGACCGTCATGATCATCACGTCGCGATGCTGCACGTGCGCGAGCTCGTGCGCCATCACGCCCTCCAGCTCGTGCGGCTCCAGCAGCTCCATGATCCCCGTCGTCGCGCAGACGGTCGCGCTTCTGCGCGAGCGGCCGATCGCGAAGGCGTTCGGGACCGACGTCTGCGCGATTGCGATCCGCGGCTTGGGCACGTCGGCCTGGACGCAGAGGCGCTCGATCATCGCGTGCAGCTGCGGCGCCTCCTGCGGCGAGACGACTCTCGCGTGCATCGCGCGCAGCGCGAGCTTGTCGGAGGCGAACAGCTGGACGAAGAAGAGCCCGCCGGCGATCGCGACCGCGGCGCCGATCCCGATGCCGGAGGCGGCGACCGCCCCCATCAGCACCACGTAGACGGCGCCGAGCAGGAACAGCGTGAGGATCATCCGGACCTGAAGGCCCGTGTCGCGGCCGAAGGTGGACGGACTGCGCATCGTGGGAACCGGCTCCTGTCGTCTGAAACACGGCCCGCGCGGCGCGCCGGGAGTCAGAGATGGGGCCGGCGCGCCGCGTGGCCTTGGAGGCGCCGGTGGCGCGTCAGGCCCCGACGCGTTGCCCCACCGGCGTGCAATCACTATGGCCTTTCAGGGGCGTGGGGCGCAGGCGTCGTCCGGCCCGAGCTGCGGGTGGTTCGCCCCCTCCGATCGGCTCCCCTCCGATCGGATGGGAGCGCCGACGCGCCGAGACTTGGCGCATATCTGTCTGCAAACGCGCCAATCACGGATCATTCCTCCTGTGGGGGAAGCGGTCAGAAGCCGTGCGGGCGGCAAAGGACGGAGAAGACTCTCGACCAATCAGGAGAGTTCGCAGCTGCTCGACCTCGGGCGGGCGCACCACATGCTGGCCGCCCACTACGACGTCCACGAGCTGATGCTGCGCGAGGCGCCGCTGGAGCAGGTGCTGACCGAGCTGGTGCGCGGGATCGAGCGACAGACCGACGGCATGATCGGCTCGCTGCTGCTGTTCGACGCCGAGACGCGCACGCTCCGCCACGGCGCGGCGCCGAGCCTGCCGCAGGCGTACGTCGACGCGCTCGACGGGACCGTCGTCGGGCCGGAGGTCGGCTCGTGCGGCAGTGCCGCCCACCACGCCAGAGAGGTGATCGTCGTCGACGTCGAGCGCGACCCGCGCTGGGAGGAGTGGCGCGAGCTGGCCCGCGGCAACGACCTCGGCGCCTGCTGGTCGGCGCCGATCCTCGACGCCTCCGGCGCGGTGCTCGGCACCTTCGCGCTCTACTACACCGCGCCGCGGATGCCGAGCAAGGGCGAGCTGCGGCTGATCCGCCAGGCGAGCCGCCTCGCGGCGATAGCGATCGAGCGCTACCGCGCCCACGCCGAGCTGAAGCGGCTCGCCACGCGCGACACGCTCACCGGCCTGCCCAACCGCGCGCTGCTGATCGACCGCCTCACACAGGCGCTCGCGCGCTCACGGCGGACCGGCAGCGAGGCGGCCGTCGTCTTCTGCGACCTCGACCACTTCAAGCTCGTCAACGACTCGCTCGGCCACGAGGTCGGCGACTGGGTGCTGCGCGAGGTCGCGGACCGGCTCGCCGGCGCCGTGCGCCCGGGCGACACCGTTGCGCGCTTCGGCGGCGACGAGTTCGTCGTCGTCGCCGACGGCATCACCGCCGACGGCGCGCGCCGGCTCGCGGGGCGGCTGCACGGAGCGCTGGAGCACCCGCTGCAGCATCCGGACAGCGGCGAGCACCTGATCTCGGCGAGCCTCGGGATAGCGCTCGCCGGTGCCGACCTCGACGCGCAGGAGGCCGTCCGCCGCGCCGACAGCGCGCTCTACGAGGCCAAGCGCGACGGCGTCGCGACGCGCCTCTACAGCGCCGAGCTGCATCGGCGCGCGACTGAGCAGCTCGCGCTCCACACCGCCCTGCGGGGCGCGCTCGCACGCGACGAGCTGCGGCTCGTCTACCAGCCGATCGTGCGCGCCGGCAGCGGCGCCGTGGTCGGCTTCGAGGCGCTGATGCGGTGGGAGCACCCGCAGCTCGGCTGCGTCTCGCCGGGGCGCTTCATCCCCGCGGCGGAAGAGACCGGCCTGATGATCGAGCTGGGCGACTGGGCGCTCGCGACTGCCGCCGCGCAAGCACGCTGCTGGTCCGCGGAGCAGACGCCGGTGACCGTCTCGGTCAACCTCTCCGCCCGTCAGCTGCTCGACCCCGAGCTGGTCGCGCGCGTGCGGCGGATCCTCGCCGACAGCGGCCTCGAGCCGGCGCTGCTGGCCGTCGAGGTGACGGAGACGGCGCTGTTGGAGCACGACGTGCGGGCGGCGCGCTCGCTCGGCGCGCTGGCGGCGCTCGGGGTGCACGTCGCGCTCGACGACTTCGGTACCGGCTGGTCGAGCTTCGCGCGCCTGCGGCGGCTGCCGATCGAGACGATCAAGATCGACAGGGAGTTCGTCGCCGGCCTCGGCACCGACCCCGACGCGCGCGCGATCGTGACCGCGATGATCGGCCTCGCGCGCGGGCTCGACCTGTTCGTCACCGCTGAAGGCGTCGAGACCGAGGACCAGCTGGAGCTGCTGAGAGAGCTGGGCGCGACGCACCTGCAGGGCTACCACCTCGGCCGCCCGGCGCCCGCCGCGGACGCGACCGCGCTGCTCGCCGCCCGGGGCGCCGGCCCGCCGGGCTGATACAACGCTGGCGTGAGCGCTTCCACTCCCCGCGTGCGGGTGCTCGTCGCCGACGACCACCCGCTCTTCCGCGAGGCGATCGTGCGGACGATCCGCGAGCGGCCCGACTTCGAGCTGGTCGGCGAGGCCGCCGACGGCCGCGCGGCGCTCGAGGCGATCCGCGAGCTGACCCCCGACGTCGCCGTGATCGACGTGAAGATGCCCGAGCTCGACGGCCTGCAGGTCGTCGCCGCCGTCAGACGTGACGAGCTGCCGACGCGCGTGCTGCTGCTGTCGGCCTACCTCGACAGCGCGATCGTCTTCCAGGCGGTCGGCGCCGGCGCCGCCGCCTACCTCTCGAAGGAGTCCGACCGCGGCGCGATCGGCGACGCGATCGCGGCCGTCGCGCGCGGTGAGACGGTGCTCTCGCCGGAGGCGCAGGCCGGCATCGCCGCCGAGGTCCGCTCGCGGCAGGTCGACGATCGGCCGCTGTTGACGCCGCGCGAGCGCGAGGTGCTCGGGCACGTCGCCGCCGGACGCGGCGCGCCCGAGATCGGGCGGCTGCTGCACCTCAGCCCGGCGACCGTCAAGGGCCACCTCCAGAGCCTCTACGAGAAGCTCGGCGTCTCCGACCGCGCGGCGGCTGTCGCCGAGGCGATGCGCCGCGGCCTGCTCGAATGAGCGCGCGCGCCGGCCGGCGGCGCTGCCCGTGCCCGCGCTCGCGTGAGGCGACGCGATGAGCGCGCCCGCCGTCGCCGTCGCCGGCGGCCCCTCGCGCGAGGCGGTGCGAATGTGGGCGCTGATCCGGTTGGCGGCGCTGCCGGCGATCTACCTCGGCGAGCGGCTCGTCGCGCACCCGAGCCCGCGCAGCGACCCGTTCGGCCCGCTGCTGGCCGCGGCCACCGTCTACGCGCTGCTGACCCTCGCGCTCGCCTACTGGCCGCGCGCGCCGCAGCTGCCGGCGCGGCTGCTGGCGCTGCTCGACGTCGCCTTCCTGTGGGCGCTGACCTACACCTCCGGCGGCCCGTACTCGCAGCTGCGCTACGCCTTCTTCCTGCTGCCGATCGGCGCGGCGCTGCTGCTGCGGCCGGCGCTGACGGCGGCCGCCTCGCTCGCCGTCGTCGTCGCCTACCTCGCGATCGCGCTGCTGTACCCGACCGAGGACGCCGCCGACTTCGAGCTGACGCAGGCGCTGTACCTCGTCTGGATGGGGATCGTCGCGGTGCTGCTCGCGCGCGTGCTGGCACGCCGCAGCGACGAGGTGCAGCGGCTCTCGGCCGACCGCGGCAGGCTCGTCGCGCAGGCGCTCGACGCGGAGGACCGCGAGCGACGGCGGCTCGCCGGCGCGCTCCACGACGACGCCGTCCAGAACCTGCTCGCCGCCCGCCACGAGCTGGCCGGCGGCGGCGACCTCGCCTTCGTCCAGCACGGGCTCGACCGCACGATCGCGCAGCTGCGCGACGCGGTCTTCGACCTCTACCCGGCCGCGCTCGACCACGCCGGCCTCGCGGCCGCGTTGGAGGCGGTCGCCGAGCACGCCGGCAGACGGGCCGGCTTCGACTGGCAGGTCGAGGTCGACGAGCAGGCGGCCGGGGCCTACGACCAGCTGCTGTTCTCGCTCGCGCGCGAGCTGATCATCAACGTCGCCAAGCACGCCAACGCCGCGCACGTGACCGTGCGCGTGCGACAGATGCCGGCGGAGCTGCAGCTGGAGGTGGCCGACGACGGTCGCGGCCTCGATCCGGCGCGGCTGCGGCGCGCGCCGCTGGACGGTCACATCGGGCTCGCGTCGGCGACCGAGCGCGTCGAGGCGCTCGACGGCGTGCTGGAGATCGCATCCGAGCCCGGGCAGGGGACGCTCGTGCGCGTGCGCATCCCGCACCCATCCTGAAATCACACCGACGGGAGGGCTAAGGTGCCGCTCACGCCCCGGGACGGCCGGTCCGCGTGCACGGAGGTCGTACGCGGACCGGTGGGGCGGCCTTCTTCGGCTGCACACCTTGCAGCCCACGCAGTGCTCGTGCTGAGGTAGGCTCGCGCCGGCCCAGCGAGGAGGAGAGCCGCGATGCCCGAGCTGACGTTGAGCGCGCGCCAAGGCCGTGCGCTCGCCGCGATCTGCGACACCTTCTGCCCGTCCGGCGACGGGCTGCCGAGCGCGAGCGAGCTGGGCGTGCCGGCCGCCGTCGCCAAGCTCGTCGCGCGCGATCCGCGGGCGGCGGCGCAGCGGGAGCTCAAGCAGCTGCTGAGCGCGTGGGAGTCCCCGGCCCTGACGTACGCGATCGGCCATCGCTGGCGGCGCTTCAGCGCGCTCGAGCAGCAGCAGCGCGAGGCGGCGCTGCTGTCGTGGGGCGACAGCCGCCTGCCGCAGCGGCGGGCGGCCTTCCAGGCGCTGCGCAAGGGCGCGCTGCTGATGTACTACGCGCTGCCGGGCGCCGGCGGCGGCGCCAACCCGGTGTGGGAGACGATCGGCTACCCCGGTCCGCTCGGGCTGCTGGCCGACCCGCCGCCGAAGGCGCTGAGACCGCTGGCGATCGACGGTGAGACGACGCTCGACTGCGACGTCGTCGTCGTCGGCTCGGGCGCCGGCGGCGGAGTCGCGGCGGCGGTGCTGAGCGCCGCCGGGCTCGACGTGCTCGTGATCGAGGGCGGCGGCTACTTCGACGACGGCGACTTCGACGGCGGCGAGCTGAACGCGCTGACGCGGATGTACTCCGGCTCGCCGACCGCGACGCACGACCAGAGCGTCGGCCTGATCGCCGGCGCCTGCCTCGGCGGCGGCACGGTCGTCAACTACTCGACCTCGTTCCGCACGCCGGACGAGGTCCGCGCCGAGTGGGCCGCGCATGGCGTCCCCGCCTTCACCGGCGCCGACTACGACGCCGCGCTCGACGCCGTCTGCGAACGGCTCGGCGTCAACCAGGAGCACAACGACCCCTCGACGCGCGACCAGAAGCTGCGCGCCGGGGCGCTCGCGCTCGGCTGGCACGTCGACGCGATGCCGCGCAACGTCGACGGTCGCTGCGACCAGGGGGTCGACTGCGGCAGCTGCGGCCTCGGCTGCCGCCGCGGCGCGAAGCAGTCGGTCGTCAAGACGTGGCTGCAGGACGCCGACGCGGCCGGTGCGCGGCTGCTGGTCGACACGAAGGTCGAACGGGTGCGGATCGAGCAGGGCGCCGCCCGCGGCGTCGAGGCGCGCACCGCCGCCGGCCAGCGCGTGACGGTCCGCGCGCGGGCGGTCGTCGCGGCGGCCGGCGCGCTGCACACGCCGGCGCTGTTGAAGCGCTCGGGGCTGCAGAACCAGCACGTCGGCCGCCATCTCAAGCTGCACCCCGCGACCGCCGTCTGGGGCGTCTACGACGAGGAGCTGCGGCCGTGGGAGGGCACGATGCAGGCGCTCTACTCCGACCAGCACCGCGACCTCGACGGCGGCTACGGGGTCAAGTACGAGACGGCGGCCGCGCTGCCGCACCTGGCGGTCCCGTTCTTCCCCTGGCGCGGCAGCGCCGCCCACCACGAGCTGATGCAGGCGCTCTCCAGCTCGGTCGCGTTCGGCGTCCTGCTGCGCGATCGCGACGGCGGCGAGGTGCGCGTCGGGCGCGACGGCGAGCCGGTCGTGCGCTACGCGCTGTCGCGCTACGACCTCGGCCACATGCGCCGCGGCGTCGAGGGCGCGGCGCGGATGCACGAGGCGGCCGGAGCGCGGCGGGTCTTCAGCTCGCAGAGCCGCTTCGTCGCGTACGAGCCGGGCGGCAACGGCGGCGGCGACGCCGCGCGGGAGCGCTTCCTGCGTGAGGTCGACGCCTGCGGCTGGGGCGCCGGCCGGACCCACTACGCCTCCTTCCACATCATGGGGTCGGCGCGGATGGGCGGCTCGGCGGCGACCTCCGCGGTCGCGCCGAACGGAGAGACCTGGGACGTGCGCGACCTCTACGTCTTCGACGGCGCGGCCTTTCCGAGCGCCCCGGGCGTCAACCCGCAGGTCTCGATCCAGGCGATCGCGCACATGGGCGCACGAGCATTGGCGGCGCGGCTGGCCTGATTCTCGGTGCGGACGGGTACTTCGTATCCTCAGGGAGGCCCCGACCCCCAACACGACGTTCAGGAGGACCGGACCGGTGAAGTTCAACAAGCTGGCTGAGAAGGCCAAGCAGGCGATAGACAGACGCGGCGGAAT
The DNA here is from genome assembly GCF_033542075.1 of Conexibacter stalactiti. Lineage (NCBI taxonomy): Bacteria > Bacillati > Actinomycetota > Thermoleophilia > Solirubrobacterales > Conexibacteraceae > Conexibacter > Conexibacter stalactiti. The sequence continues at coordinate 64,494 of NZ_JAWSTH010000006.1, read as the reverse complement.
GGATTCGCTGAAGGAGGACCTGCAGGAGGTCAAGGAGGCCGCGACCGGCAGAGGGAGCTTCAAGGACAAGGCGAGAGCGGCCGCGGACGCGCTCAAGACCCCGGGCAGAAACCCTGCCCCCGGCCCCGACGCCGCCAGACCGGCGCCGCCGACGGCCGCGGGCCCCACCGACCCGACGCCCCCGGCGGCGTAGCGCGGCACGTTGCGGACGAGGGCGTCGTCAGGAGGTCGCGGCGACCGCCGCCGTCAGCGCGTGCTCGAGCGCGTCGCGCTGGAACGGCTTCAGCACGTGGGCGATCGGAGACAGCTCCGACAGCTCCGGGCTGGGTGGGAAGATGCTGCAGATCACGATTGCCAGCTGCGGCTGCGAGCTGCGCAGCAGCTGCGCCAGCTCGACGCCGCCGTTGAAGGCCGGCTCCAGCAGCAGTACGTCGACCTCCCCGTCGCCCCCGTCCGCACGGCTGCGATCGAGCGTCACCGCCTCGTGACCGAGGCGCACGATCGAACGTTCGAGCAGCGCCCGCACGTCAGCGGACGGCTCGGCGATCAGGACCTTGGCCATCGTCGGATCATCCGGCGAACGTCCTTCGAGCGTGCATGAATCTGGTATGGAAGGCAGGGTGAGAATGGCTGAGGTGCTCGTCGTCGAGGACGAGGAGGACGTGCGCAGGCTCGTGCGCGTTCTGCTCGAACGCGCCGGTCATGCGGTCACGGAGGCCGGCAACGGCCTGGAGGCGCTGCGGCTCGTGCAGGCGTCGACGCCCGACCTCGTCGTGCTCGACGTGACGATGCCGGAGCTCGACGGCTGGCAGACGCTGGAGCGGATCCGCGACCTCTGCGAGGTGCCGGTGCTGATGCTGACCGCACGCGCCGGCGAGCTCGACAAGGTGCGCGGCCTCAAGGGCGGCGCCGACGACTACGTCACGAAGCCGTTCGGCCGGCAGGAGCTGTTGGCGCGGGTCGAGGCGCTGCTGCGCCGCACCAGCGGCCCGCCGGAGGTGCGCCCCGCGTACAGAGACGCGACCGTGATGGTCGACTACGTGAGCCGCGAGGTGACCGTCGACGGCCGCCCTGTGCAACTCACGCCGCTGGAGTTCAAGCTGCTGTCGGCGTTCGTGCGCCACCCCAACGAGACGCTCGCGCGCGACCGGCTGCTCGAGCTCGTGTGGGGCGACACCGAGGGCTTCGGCGGCGACCAGGTCAAGCTGTACGTCGGCTACCTGCGGCGCAAGCTCGGCTGGGACGCGGCGGCGCCCTCGCCGATCGAGACGGTGCGCGGCTTCGGGTACCGGTATCGCCCTCCGGTCGCGTCCGAGTAGACGCGCCCGTCCTCGGGCGCCTCGGCCGGCCGCAGCGGCAGTCGCACCGTGAAGGTCGTGCCGGCGTCGACCTCGCTCGCGACCGAGATCGTGCCGCCGTGCGCGGCGACGATCGCGCGCACGATCATCAGCCCGAGGCCGACGCCCGGCACCGCGCGCGTCGTCGCGTTGGAGGCGCGGAAGAAGCGGTCGAAGAGCCGCGCCTGCTCCTCCGGCGGGACGCCGACGCCGGTGTCGGCGACCTCCAGGCGAGCGTCGGCGCCCTCGGTGCTCAGCCGCACCTCGACGTGGCCGCCGCTGTGCGTGAACTTGAGCGCGTTGGAGATCAGGTTGTCGAGCACCTGCGCGAGCCGGTCGCGGTCGCCGACCGACTGCGGCAGCTCGTCGATCTGCGCGCCGAGCAGGATGCCGGCGTCCTCGGCGCGGGGGCGGGCCGCCTCGACCGCCTCGCGCGTGATCTGCGCGAGGTCGACGACGTCGGGCTCCAGCAGCAGCGAGCCCGACTCGACCTGGGCGGCGAACAGCAGGTCGCCGACCAGGCGCAGCAGCCGCTGGGCGTTGCGCTCGACGATCTCCAGGTAGCGGTGCTGCTCGGCCGTGTCGGCATCCGGGTGGGAGTGCTCGCCGAGCACCAGCTCGACGTAGCCGAGGATCGCCGTCAGCGGGGTCCGCAGCTCGTGCGAGACGAGCGCGAAGAACTCCTCCTTGACGCGCTCCGCCTCGCGCTCGCCGGTCACCTCGCGCAGCACCAGCAGGCGGCCGATCTGGCGGCCGTGGCCGTCGCGCACCGGCGTCGCGTAGCGGGCGAAGGCGCGCCGCGTGCCGAGCAGCGTGATCTCGTCGCGCGCCTCGCGGCCCTGGTCGCCGGCGGCGGCGGCGTCGAGCGGCACGAGCGTGCCGTCCTGGTCGATCGCCGTCGCGCGCGCGCCGAACGCGGCGCGGACGGCGCGCATCGGCGGGTTGTCGACGATCGCGTGGCCGTCGCGATCGAGCAGCGCGATCGCATCGGGGGTCGCGTCGAGCACGGCGCGCAGCACGCTCGCGCCTTCGCGCGCGGAGCGGACGGCGTCGACGAGCTCGGCGCCGCGGCTCTCCAGCTCGGCGTTCTGACGCTGCATCGCGTCGCGGTTCTCCTCCAGCGACGCGGCCATGCGGTTGAAGGTCTGCGCCAGCTCGGCGACCTCGCCTGACTCGCCGTGCTCGTCCTCGACGCGCACCTTCAGGTCGCCGTCGGCGATCGCGCGCGCAGCCTCGCCGACACGCCGCAGCGGGTCCAGCACCGAACGGCGGATGTAGAGCAGGCAGCCGGCCAGCAGCAGCAGCGTGAAGACGATGCCGGCGATCCCGACGAACTCGGCGAACTGCGCGAGGTTGCCGGTCTGCTCGCGCCGCGGCAGCAGCGTCGCGCGACCGGTCTCGACGAGCCGGTTGAGCGCGACGCCGATCTCCTCCGCCTCGCGCTCGGCGTCGGAGGATCGCTCGCCGTCGCCGAGCGATATCTCTCTGTCGGTGAGGATCGGCTCGACGGTCGTGTCGAGGAAGGCGCGCGTGTTCGCGGCCTCGGCGGCGATCCCGGCCGCGGCGGGATGGTCGTCGGCGCCGCTGACGAGCGCGGCGTCGAGACGGTCGAGCGCGCCGCGCAGCCTCCCGATCGCATCGTCGAGCGCTTGGCGAGAGGGCGTGTCACGTCGTTCCACGTGATCGCGCATCGCCGTCTCCAGCTCGGTCAGCTTCGCCTGCACGCGGCTGGTCGGGACGACGACGTTGGCCGTCTTCTGCGCCGCCTGGTCGGTCGAGCGCAGCTCGTGGATCGCGAACAGCATCACCCCGAGCACGGCGAGGAACAGGACGGTCAACGTCCCGATACCGACGAGGAGTCTCCTCCGCAGGCCTCCGTTGCGGCGCATGCCAGTTCAACGGTACAGCTCGAGAAACCAACTTCCGAGTGGGGCGCGTACGATCGTCACATGCCGGACAGAGCCGCGGAGGTCCGAATCCGGGGGATGCACGCGGCGATCGAGCGCGATGGGGAGCCTGATCTGGTCGCCGTCGAGGAGCCGCTGGAGATTCGTGTCGACGGCCGTCCGCTCGCCGTCACGATGCGCACGCCCGGCGACGACGAGCTGCTCGCGGCCGGCTTCCTGCACGGCGAAGGGCTGATCGACCGCTGGCCGCGGGTCGGCCCGACCGCCGACCTCGCCGTCAATGCCGTGGAGGTCGCCGGCCCGCTGTTGCGCGATCCCGGCTCGCGCAGCTTCTACACGACCTCCTCGTGCGGCGTCTGCGGCAAGGGCGCGATCGAACAGGTCGCCGTCGACGCGCCGCCGCTGCCGCTCGACGCCGACCTCGAACCGCTGCCGCGGACGCTGCTGGCGGCCTTGCCGGAGCGGCTCGTGCAACCGGAGTTCGCGCGCACCGGCGGCCTGCACGCGACCGGCCTGTTCGGCTGGGACGGCGAGCTGCTGTGCGTGCGCGAGGACGTTGGCCGCCACAACGCCTTCGACAAGGTCGTCGGGTGGGCGCTGGAACGCGGAGAGCTGCCGCTGCGTCAGCGATTGCTGTGCGTCAGCGGGCGGTTGTCGTTCGAGCTGGTGCAGAAGGCCGTGCTCGCGCGCGCTCCGGTGCTCGTCGGCGTCGGCGCGCCGACCTCGCTCGCGGTCGAGCTGGCGCGCGACCGCGAGCTGACGCTGTGCGGCTTCGCCCGCGGCGGCCGCGTCAACGTCTACTCCGGAGAGCAGCGCGTCGCATAGCGGCGCGGCACCGCGGGCATGCTCCCATCAGCGTCCCTCGCGACCGCTACGCCAACGCCGGAGGTGCCCGCCATGCCGGAACCCGCTCGCATCCTGCTCGTCGCCAACCGCACCGCCGCCACCGAAGGGCTGCTCGACGCCGTGCGGGCACGCGCGGCACGCGGTCCCGCGACCTTCCACCTCGTCGTCCCGCATCATCCGCCGGGCCTGCACAAGGTCGTCGACCCGCAGGACGGCGACTTCGGCGAGGCGGAGCGGACGCTGGAGGCGGCGCTGCCGGCGCTGACCGCCGCGGCCGGCGCCCCGGTCACCGGCAACGTCGGCAGCTCTGAGCCGCTGATGGCGATCGAGGACGCCGTCAACCTCGCGCACTACGACGAGATCGTGATCTCGACGCTGCCGAAGCGGGTGTCGAGATGGCTGCACCTCGACCTCGTCAGCAAGGCGAGAGGGATCGGTCCGCCGGTGACGCACGTCGAGGCGGTCGACGACGAGCAGGAGACGCCGGTCGCATGAAGCTCCGCTTGTGAGCGTCGCTGACGAGGTCCACACCCTCGCCCCGACGCTCGGCTTTCTCGCCGCCGTGCTCGTGCTCGGTCACCTGTGCGAGCGCGAAGGGCTGTTCGCGGCGGCGGGGCGGCTGCTGGCCGCCCACTCCGACGGCGGCGCACGCAGGCTGCTGGCGCTCGTCTTCGCGCTCGCCGCGGCGGTCACGGCGGTGCTGGGGCTCGACGCGACGGTGGTGCTGCTGACGCCGGTCGTGCTGAGCAGCGCGGCGCTGCTGCGGCTGCCGCAGCGCCCGCACGTCTACGCCTGCGTCCACCTCGCCAACGCGGCGTCGCTGCTGCTGCCGGTCTCCAACCTGACGAACCTGCTCGCCTTCCACACGGCCGACATCGGCTTCCTCGAGTTCACCGCGCTGATGGCGCTGCCGTGGCTGACGGTGATCGCGGTCGAGTGGGTCGTCTTCCGGCGCTTCTTCGCCGCCGACCTGGCGGTGGCCGCCGAACGCGTGCCGGCCGCGGCGCTGGCGCCACCACGCGGCACGGGCGGCGCCGGCGCCCCGGGCCATGAGGGCGACCGCGGCGGCTCGCCGGCGCTCGCGGCGACGGTCGTGCTGGCGACGCTCGCTGGCTTCGTGCTCAGCACGCCGCTCGGCGTCGACCCGGCCTGGATCGCGGCGGCCGGCGCGCTCGTGCTCGCCGTCCCCGCGCTCGCGACGCGGCGCACCTCGCCGGCCGCGCTGCTGCACGCCGCCAGCCCCGGCTTCCTGCTCGGGGTGCTGGCGCTCGGCGTCGCCGTCGCGATCGCGCTGTCGCTCGGGCTCGACACCGCCGTCGACGCGATCGTGCCGCGCGGCGACGGGCTGCTTGCGCTGCTCGGCGTGACCGCCGTCGCGGCCCTGCTGGCGAACGCGATCAACAACCTGCCCGCGACGCTGATCCTGCTGCCGATACTGGCCGACCGCGGCACCGGCCCGCTGCTGGCCGCGCTGATCGGCGTCAACGTCGGGCCGAACCTGACCTGGACCGGGTCGCTGGCGACGCTGCTGTGGAAGCGGGTCCTGCGCAGAGCTCGTGGCGACGCGCCGGAATGGCGCACCTTCCTGCGCCTGGGAGTCGCGACCGTCGTGCCCGGCCTGCTGCTCGGCACCACCGCCCTGTGGGTGGCGCTCTCGATCTAGCGCGCGCCCTGCTCGCCGCGGCAGTGACCCTCTAGGCTCCCACCATGAAGCTCGCCACCTTCCTGCCCCCGGGCGTCGACCTGCCGCTCGCCGGCGAGGTGCGCGACGACCGCATCGTCGCGTTCTCCGCCCAGCCGGCGCCCGACGGCGTGCGCCACTGGCTCGCCAGCGGCGATCGTACGCCGGCGGCGGGGCCGGACTGGGCGCTCGCCGACGTGAGCCTGCTGGCGCCGGTGCCGCAGCCGCGGGCGATCTTCGGGATCGGCCTCAACTACGCCGCGCACGCTGCCGAGAGCGGTCGCGAGCAGCCGAGAAGACCGATCGTCTTCACGAAGCCGCCGAGCGCCTCGGCGCCGCCGAGCGGCCCGGTCCGCCGCCCGGCGATCGTGCAGCGGCTCGACTACGAGGCCGAGCTGGCGATCGTGCTCGGCGGCGGCGGCGAGATCGCCGGCTTCGCGGTCGCCGACGACGTCAGCGCGCGCGACCTGCAGCGCAGCGAGCCGCAATGGACGCGCGCGAAGGGCGCCGACACCTTCTGCCCGTGGGGGCCGTGGATCACGACGGTCGACGAGCTGCCGGTGGCGGCGGCCGAGGACCTCCGCATCCGCAGCTGGGTCAACGGCGAGCCGCGCCAGGACTCGCGCACGTCGGACCTGATCTTCGGCTGCCGTGCGCTCGTCGACTTCATCGCGGAGACGATCACGCTGGAGCCCGGCGACCTGATCCTGACGGGGACGCCGAGCGGCGTCGGCGAGCACATGCATCCGCCGCGTCTGCTCGCCGACGGCGACGTCGTGCGGATCGAGATCGAGCGCCTCGGCGCGATCGAGCACACGATCGCGTAGGCGCGGAAGGCGGCCGCCGCGACGCGGCGGCCGGCGCTCAGGCCGTCAGTGCTTGTGGATGACGCGGTCGATCAGGCCGTACTCGACGGCCTCGTCCGGCTTGAAGAAGCGGTCGCGCTCCATGTCGACGTGCACTCTCTCCTCGGGCTGACCCGTGTGGTGCGCGTAGATCTCGTCGATCCGCTTGCGCGTCTTGAGGATCTCGTTCGCGTGGATCTCGATGTCCGTCGACTGGCCCTCGAAGCCCGCGGAGGGCTGGTGGATCAGGATGCGGCTGTTGGGCAGCGACATGCGCTTGCCTCTCGCCCCGCCCATCAGCAGCAGCGAGCCCATCGACATCGCGATCCCGACGCAGATCGTCTGCACGTCGGGCTTGATGAACTGCATCGTGTCGTAGATCGCCAGGCCGGCGTAGATCGAGCCGCCCGGCGAGTTGATGTAGATCGAGATGTCCTTGTCGGGATCGCTCGACTCGAGATGCAGCAGCTGGGCGACGATCAGGTTCGCGACCTGGTCGTCGACGGCGGTGCCGAGAAAGATGATCCGCTCGTTGAGCAGACGGCTGTAGATGTCGAACTCGCGCTCGCCGCGCGCGGTGCGCTCGATGACCATCGGGACGAGGGGCATGTGCGGATCGGACCTCCTTGGTGGCGCGGCGGTAAAGGACTGCGCGTCAACTCTGGCAGATCGCGCGCTCAGGCGATCTCCAGCACCGCCGCGCCCTCGAAGGCGCCCGCGCGCAGGTCGGCGAGCGCCTGCTCGGCCGCCTCCAGCGGATAGGTCGTGACGGCGGTCCGCAGCGGCACGTGCGGCGCGAGCGCGAGGAACTCCTCGCCGTCGTTGCGCGTGAGGTTGGCGACCGATCTGAGCGTCCGTTCGCCCCACAGATCGACGTAGGGGAACGAGGGGATGTCGCTCATGTGGATGCCGGCGCAGACGACGGTGCCGCCGCGCGCGACGGCCCGCAGCGCCAGCGGCACGAGCGCGCCGACGGGCGCGAAGATCAGCGCCGCGTCGAGCTCCTCGGGCGGTCGTTCGGCGCTGCCGCCGGCCCAGACGGCGCCCAGCTCGCGCGCGAAGCGCTGGCCGACGCGGTCGTCCTCGCGCGTGAACGCGAAGACCTCGCGGCCCTCGTGCACGGCCACCTGGCAGATCAGATGCGCGGCCGCGCCGAAGCCGTACAGCCCCAGCCGCTCGGCGTCGCCGGCCATCCGCAGCGCGCGGTAGCCGATCAGGCCGGCGCACAGCAGCGGCGCGAGCTGGACGTCGGTCACCGCCGCCGCGTCGGGCAGCGGGAAGCAGAAGCGGGCGTCGGCGACGGTCAGCTCGGCGTAGCCGCCATCGCGGTCGCAGCCGGTGAAGCGCGCCTGCGCGCAGAGGTTCTCGCGGCCGCTGGTGCAGTAGCGGCAGCGGCCGCAGGTCCAGCCCAGCCACGGCACGCCGACGCGCGACCCGATCTGCGCGCGGCGCGCCCCGGCGACCTCCGCGCCGGCCGCCACCACCTCGCCGACGATCTGGTGGCCGAGCACGAGCGGCAGGTGGCCGGCGTCCAGCTCGTCGTCGCGCAGGTGCAGGTCGGTGCGGCAGACCCCGCAGGCGCGCACGCGCAGCAGCAGGTCGCCCGCTCCCGGCCGCGGGTCGGGCAGCTCGGCCGCGCGCAGCGGCCGGCCGGGCGAGTCGAGCACCATCGCGCGCACGGGACGAGCATCCCCGCCGCCGACGCGCGTTACGCCACCGGCGCGTCGTTCTCGACCGATCTGGTGGGGAAAAGCGGCCGGATCGCCGACGGCCGATCGTCTACCTTCGAAGGTGATGGAGCACGCAACCACCTCTGTGCCCGCGCTGGAGCTGCGCGGGCTGACGAAGCGCTACGACGACGGCTTCCTCGCGCTCGAAGGCTTCGACATGACCGTCCCGGCCGGCGAGTTCTTCGGGCTGCTCGGCCCGAACGGCGCGGGCAAGACGACGCTCATCAGCGCCGTCTGCAACCTGATCCGCACGACCGGCGGCGAGATCCGCATCTTCGGCCGCGACCACCGCGTCGCCGAGGCGCGCAGACTGATCGGCCTCGCCGAGCAGGACATCAACCTCGACCGCTTCCTCGACGTCGAGGAGACGCTCCTCTACCACGGCGGCTACTACGGGATGAGCCGCGCGCACGCGAAGCGCCGCGCCGCCGAGATGATGGAGATCATGGACCTCAGCGGGAAGGCGAAGACGCGCGCGCCGAAGCTGTCGGGCGGCATGCGCCGGCGCCTGCTGATCGCCCGCGCGCTGATGCACGAGCCGCCGTTGCTGATCCTCGACGAGCCGACCGCCGGCGTCGACTTCGAGCTGCGGCTCGACCTGTGGCAGTACATCCGCCGGCTGCACGGCGAGGGCACGACGGTGCTGCTGACGACGCACTACCTCGAAGAGGCCGAGGAGCTGTGCAACGAGATCGCGCTGATCAGAGGCGGCAGACTGCTCGCGCGCGACTCCGCCGACGGGCTGCGCGCCCACTACGGCGTCGAGACTCTCGCCGACGTCTACGTCAAGGCGATGGCGGCGGCCGCATGAGCGCGATCGATCCGGCCTCCGCCGAGGCGACCGCTCCGACTGGCTCGCTGGCCGACCGCCATCGCGGCCTGATCGCGCTCAGCGGCCGTGAGGTCAACCGCGTCCTGAAGCTGTGGCAGCAGACGATCGCCGCCCCGGTCGTCTCGTCGTTCCTCTTCATCCTCGTCTTCGGCCTCTCGCTCGGCAGCCGCATCAGCGGCGTCGAGGGGGTCGACTACGACGTCTTCATCGTGCCGGGCCTCGTCACGATGGCGATGGTCCAGGCGGCCTACTCGAACAACAGCTCGTCGGTCTTCCAGGCGCGCTTCGACCGCTACATCAACGACGTGCTCGCCTCGCCGATGAAGAGCTGGGAGGTCAACCTCGGCCTCTCGCTCGGCGGCGCGGTGCGGGCGCTGCTGATCGCGATCGCGCTGGTGCTGCTGGCGCTGCCGGTCGTCTCGGTCCCGGTCGAGCATCCGCTCGAGCTGGTGCTGGCGGTCTTCCTCGCGCTCGTGCTGTTCTCGTCGCTGGGCGTGATCGTCGGCGTCTACGCGCAGTCGTGGGACCACGCCAGCTTCGTGCAGAACATCGTGATCGTGCCGCTCAGCTTCCTCGGCGGGACCTTCTACTCGGTCGACACGCTGCCGTCGCCGTGGCAGGAGATCTCGCACGTCAACCCGCTGTTCTTCGTCATCAACGCCGTCCGCTACGGCTTCCTCGGCGTCAGCGACGTGTCGGTGTGGCTGTCACTCGGCGTGATGGCGGCGCTGGCCGCGGTGATGGTCGCCTGGAGCAGCTGGCTGTTCAGCACAGGACGGAAGCTGAAGGCGTAGCCTGCCGGGGGCGAGATGTTCCCGGTCAACGTCCCCAACGTCCTGACGGTCCTGCGCATCCTGCTGGTGCCGGTGCTCGTCGTCGCGCTGCTCGGCGAGACGCCGAACGGCGATCTGTGGGCGGCGGTCGTCTTCGCCGCCGCTTCGCTGACCGACATGCTCGACGGCTATCTGGCCCGCTCGCGCAACGCGATCACGACCTTCGGCAAGCTGATGGACCCGATCGCCGACAAGCTGCTGATCATCGCGGCGCTGGTCGCGCTCGTCTCGCTCGAACGGGTTGCCGCGTGGGTCGCGATGGTGATCATCGCGCGCGAGTTCGCCGTCACCGCGCTGCGGATGGCCGCGACCTCGCAGGGCGTCGTGATCTCGGCGAGCTTCTTCGGGAAGCTGAAGACCTGCTTCCAGATCGCGATGGTGATGGCGCTGATCCTGGCCGACGGCGGCGTCTGGGTCGACCTGCTCGTCTACGCGACGGTCGCGGTCACGGTCGCCTCCGGCGCCGACTACTTCTTCGGCCTCCGCCGCACGCTCGGCGCGCGCGACAGAGCGCGCGCCGCGGGACGCGGCGGCGCCGAGAGCGCCTAAGCGGTCCCGTCCAGCCAGGCGCGGCGCGAGACGTGCGTCGGCGAGTGCTCGCCGGTCGCCAGCTCGCGGCGCACCTCGCCGAGCAGGCCGAAGCGCTCCGCGTCGACGTTGTGCTGGTGGATCGTCTCGAGGTTCTTCTGGTGCGCGGAGAAGAAGGTGTCGTCGCCGAGGTGGCCGAAGCGCTCGACGACCCCTCTGACCATCTCGCGCACGCAGTCCTCGACGAAGCGGGGCCGGCGGTGGGCCTTCTCGACGACCGCGCCCTCGTCGCTGCGCTTCATCAGCTCGTAGATCTCCGACGACATCGAGTTCTCGACGATCTCCAGCAGCACGCGCGCGTCGATGTCGACGTCGCTGTGCTCGGGCAGGCCGATGTGGAGCGTGCCGAGGCCGCGCTGGTTGTGCGTCGCGACGGGGACGTGCTCGAAGATCCGCTCGACCTCGGCCTCGCTGAAGCCGTCGGCGAGCAGCCGCTCGCGCGAGGCGCCCTGGACGAGCTGCTGCGCGCACGGGCAGGCGGTCATGCCGGCGGCGGCGACGCCGACGAGGCGGCGCGTCCCGCGCTCGGAGGCGACGGCCGAGCCGAACAGCGTGTAGATCTCCTGCGTGTTGATGCCGGAGACGGGCGCCGGCTTGTGCTCCGGGTAGCGCGCGGTGATCGTGACCTCCGCGCGGCGCGCGCCCTGGCGCTCGCGCACGCGCTCGGCGACGTGCTGGGCCAGCGTCTCGGCGCGGAAGGTCGCCTCGCCGAGGATCACCTCGCCGATCGCCTCGTTGACGACCTCCTCGAAGCGCGACATGTGCGCGCCCTTCTGCTGCGGGCCGAGGTCGACGTAACACTCGAGTCTGGCGTAATAGAGCTGCTCGGTGCCATCTTGCCTGATGCGGATGACCTTCTCGACGCCGGTAACGCCCACGCGCGAGAGGCTGATCTCGAGCGGCGGGAGCTGAGCTTGGACGTCTGGGCCCTGGTAGCTGACGGTGCTGGAGTCGGACATCGTGCCAGCAAGGGTAGCGATGCGGGTCGGCCCAGCCGCCTCGCCAACCGCTCGGAGGTGGGCATCGCGCGGATCATGTGGTATCAATCCGCACCTGGCCGCAAGCCTGCCTCCACGCCTCTGGGCGGGAGAGCGAGTCATGGCTCGGCCACATCGCGACTGCCGTCGCGGACGTAGCGTTTCAGTTACGAGGTGCATTGAGGAGAGGGGGGCCTGCCGGTTGGCGGGTCCGAATCGCGTCTCGAAGAGGAACGAGCTCATCGTGAGGGAGAAGGCTGCAGTTCTGTTGGCGGATGAGGCTCCGATCGCGGAGATGGAGGAGTTTCGTCAGCTGATCGCCGAAGGTCAGGAACGCGGATACCTGACGTTCGAGGAGATCGCCACCACCTTGGAGGAGGTGGAGGTCACGAAGGAACAGGTGCAGGAGCTGCACGCGCACCTGGAGGAGCACGGCATCGACGTGGTCGAGGCCGATGGCAAGCCGGCAGTCTCGGCGGCGGGGACCGCCGAGGGGGAGCGGCCGGACACGCGTCGCGGGACGGCGTCGAAGCGCCCGGAGATCGACCTCACGGTCGAGCCGAGCCTCGACTCGCTGCGGCTCTACCTGCGTTCGATCGGCAGAGTCAGCTTGCTGACGGCCGAGCAGGAGGTCTCGCTGGCGCAGCGCATCGAGCGCGGTGACATGCAGGCCAAGCAGCAGATGATCGAGGCCAACCTGCGCCTCGTCGTCTCGATCGCGAAGGGGTACCTGGGCCGAGGGCTGACGTTCCTCGACCTGATTCAGGAAGGCTCGCTCGGTCTGATCCGGGCGGTCGAGAAGTTCGACCATCGTCGCGGCTTCAAGTTCTCGACGTACGCGACCTGGTGGATCCGCCAGGCCGTCACGCGCGCGATCGCCGACAAGGGCCGGACGATACGAATCCCCGTCCACATGGTTGAGAAGCTCAACAAGGTCGTGCACGTCGAGCGTCAGCTCGTGCAGTCGCTCGGCCGCGAGCCGACGCCTGAGGAGATCGCCGCGGAGCTGGAGTGCACCGTCAGGGAGGTCCGCGACATCCTGCGGATGGCCCAGCAGCCGGTCTCGCTGGAGAAGCCGATCGGCGAGGAGGAGGAGTCCGAGCTGGGCGACTTCGTCGAGGATCAGACGGCCGAGTCTCCGTTCGAGCTGGCGTCGGAGAACCTCCGCCGCGACAACGTGCGCCGCGCGCTCGCTGCCCTTCCGCAGCGCGAGCGCGAGGTGATCGAGATGCGCTTCGGCCTCGGGGGAGGCCGTCCGCGCACGCTGGAGGAGGTCGGTCGCGCGTTCAACGTCACGCGCGAGCGGATCCGCCAGATCGAGAACCACACGCTCAAGAAGCTCGAGGCGCTGCCTGAGGCGCAGCGCCTCCGCGACGCGTCCTAGGGCGCGTCACAGATCGCTCGATGCCGCCGCCTCTCGCGAGGCGGCGGCGTTGCGCCGGCCTCGCTACACTTCGCCGGCCTGAATCGCTCGCGGGCGGATGTCCGAGTGGTTAAAGGAGACGGGCTGTAAACCCGTTGGCTCTGCCTACGCAGGTTCGAATCCTGCTCCGCCCATTTCACCGAACGCCCCGCCGCCGCGGGGCGTTCGTCGTTTTGCGGTGGCCTGTCGCTCGGCACCCCGGTGCGCGCCCTGACACAATCCCCGTATGACGCAGCTCGCGCACATCGCCATCGGCGAATCCAAGTACGACGACCGCCTCTGGAAGCTGCTGGAGGAGACTGGTCTCGACCGTGACGACTTCGAGGGACTGGACTACTTCAGTCTGCTGCCCTTCTTCGTGCTCGCGGGCGCGTCGATCAGATCGAACGTGCACGTGCACGGCGATCACAGCCACTTCGAGTCGGTCATCGTCGAGCTGCCGGAGGAGCTGGAGGAGTCGTTCTTCGGCGTCCTGCCCGATCTGCTCGACCAGCTCGTCGAAGAGGACTGAGCGGTCCCGACGCTCTTGGCATCGTCCCCTCGCGTTGTATGCTCGCGCCAGGCGGGGGCCTGCACGCGGGGACGATGACCTTCAACGACGAGAACAGCGCGACCGCACCGCGGCCCGGCGTCGAGAACTCCTCGACGATGCCGGCGACCTTTCCGGTCCAGCTGCTGCTCGTCGAGGACGACCTCGGTGACGCCGTGCTCGTGCAGGAGCTGCTGGCCGACTCCGCTCCGCACCTCCAGGTCGTCCACGTCGGCACGCTGCGCGAGGCCGAGGAGCTGCTGCCGAACGAGCTCGACTGCGTCCTGCTCGACCTCGGCCTGCCGGACGCCTACGGGATGGAGGCGGTCGAGCGGATGCGCCGCGCCGCGCCCGACGCGGCCGTCGTCGTCCTGACCGGGCACGACGACGAGCACCGCGGCGTAGAGGCGCTCTCCAGCGGAGCGCAGGACTACCTCTCCAAGAGCGGCGTCGACGGCTCGATGCTCGCGCGCGCGATCCGCTACGCGATCGAGCGCCGGAGGCTCGAGCGCTCCCAGCAGGAGCTGCTGGAGGCGCGACTGGCGGCACGTGAGAACGCGCGCCTGGAGCGCGGGCTGCTGCCGACCGCGCTCGTCAGCGACGAGCGGATCGCGCTGACGACCGGCTACCGCCCTGGCCGTCGCCGCTCGCTGCTGGGCGGCGACTTCTACGACGCCGTCGAGCTGGCGGACGGCACGCTGCACGTGCTGATCGGCGACGTCAGCGGCCACGGTCCCGACGAGGCGGCGCTCGGCGCCTGCCTGCGGATCGCCTGGCGCACGCTGACGCTCGCGCAGCGACCGCCGGAGGAGACGCTCGCGCAGCTGCAGCAGATGCTCGAGCACGAGCGCCATGCGCCGGACATGTTCGCGACGCTCTGCGTGCTCGTCGCCGCGCCCGATCGGACCGGTGGGCGGATCTTCCTCGCGGGTCACCCGCCGCCGGTGCTGTCCGACGCGCGCGGCGTGCGGCTGCTCGACGTCGAGCACGTCAGCCCGCCGCTCGGCTTCGTCGACGCCGAGGCGTGGACGGGCAACGCCGTCACGTTCGAGGGCGACTGGACGCTGCTGCTCTACACCGACGGCCTGATCGAGGGGCGGATCGGCCGTGGAGCGGAGCGGCTCGGACCGGAGCGGCTGGTCGAGCTGCTGGAGCGGCGCGGACTCGCGCAGGTGCCGGGCGGCCGCGACGCCGGCCCGCTGCTGGACGAGCTCGTCGCCGAGGTCGAGCAGCTGCACGGCGGCGAGCTGACCGACGACCTCGCGATGGTCCTCGTCACCGCGCGGCACTCGGCGTGAGCGCGAGCGCGCCCGAACGAGACGACGCCGTCGCGCGCCGTGCCGAGCGCGAGTGGGAGCGCGAGCAGCCGCGTCCGTCGCTCGTCAGCCGGCTGACGGTCAGCCAGTGGTTCACGTGGGCGGCCGTCGCGATGGCGGTGGTCGCGGCAATAGGCATCGCCCTCGGCGTCGTCGCGATCAATCGCCTGACCGACGCGCGCGATCTCGTCGTGTCGAAGAACGGCCCCGCCCTGACGGCCTCGCTGCAACTCTCCAACGCGCTGATCAACCAGGAGACCGGCGTTCGCGGCTTCGCGCTCGCCGGGCAGAGAGACTTCCTCAGACCGTACGAGGCAGGCCGCAGAGAGGCGGAGGAGGCGCTCCAGCAGCTGCGCGGGATCACGACGATCGAGGAGCACGCGCGCGTGCGCGAGCTGCTCGACCAGGTCGAGCAAAGCGTCGCGGCGTGGGAGCAGCAGTACGCGCAGCCGACGATCACCGCCGTCACGGCGGATGGGCCCGGAGCCGACGCGAAGCCGGCCGCGGACCTCGGTCGCACGCTGTTCGACGACGTCCGCGGCGCGCTCGACGCCGAGCAGAGAGAGATCACCGCCGTCCGTAACGCCGGGCGCGAGGAGCTGTCGGACGCCGCCGCCTTCCTGACCGGCACCTTCGTCGCGATCGCGCTGCTGATCGTGCTCGGCATCCTCGGCGTCGTGTTCGCGCTGCGGCGGACGGTCAGCCGCCCCTTGCGCGGCGTCGGCCGCCGCGTGCGCCGGACCGCGCGTGGTGACTTCGAGCACGAGATCACCGGCGAGGGTCCGCGTGACGTGGTCGAGCTGGCCGCCGACGTCGACGTGATGCGGCGGCGGATCGTCGCGGAGCTGTCGGGCATCAAGGAGGCGCACAGACAGCTCGACCAGCAGACGCGCGAGCTGCAGCGCTCCAACGCCGAGCTGGAGCAGTTCGCCTACGTCGCCTCGCACGACCTGCAGGAGCCGCTGCGCAAGGTCGCCAGCTTCTGCCAGCTGCTGGAGAAGCGCTACAAGGGGCAGCTCGACGAGCGCGGTGACCAGTACATCGAGTTCGCCGTCGACGGCGCCAAGCGGATGCAGCAGCTGATCAACGACCTGCTCGCGTTCTCGCGCGTCGGTCGCTTCAACGCCGAGCAGCAGGTCGTCGAGAGCGGCGAGATCCTGCGCCACGCGCTCACCAGCCTCAGCGCCGCGATCGAGGAGAGCGACGCCGAGATCGTCGTGCACGAGCCGCTGCCGCGCGTGCGCGGCGAGGCGTCGCTGCTGGCCGGCGTCTTCCAGAACCTGATCGGCAACGCGCTCAAGTTCCGCTCCGAGGAGACGCGCCCGCGGATCGAGGTCAGCGTCGAGCGCGACGGCCAGACCTGGCGCTTCTCGGTCGTCGACAACGGCATCGGCGTCGAGCCGGACTATGCCGAGCGCATCTTCATGATCTTCCAGCGGCTGCATCCGAAGGACGTCTACGCCGGCACCGGCATCGGACTGGCGATGTGCCGCAAGATCATCGAGTACCACGGCGGGAGGATCTGGCTCGATACCGAGCCGTCCGAGGGCACCACCTTCCGTTTCACCCTTCCCGCCCTTGAGGAGGACGAATGAGCACACCGCAGATCTTGGAGCCGATCGACGTGCTGCTGGTCGAGGACGACCCCGGCGACACGCTGATGATCCGCGAGGCGTTCGAGGACAACAAGGTCCAGAACACGCTCTCCTGCGTGACCGACGGCACCGAGGCGATGCTGTACCTGCGCAGGGAGGGCAGGTACGCCGACGCGCCGCGGCCCGATCTCGTCCTGCTCGACCTCAACCTGCCGAAGATGGACGGGCGCGAGGTGCTGAAGGAGATCAAGGGCGACGAGACGCTGTCGACGATCCCCGTCGTCGTGCTGACGACCTCGCAGGCGGAGGAGGACGTGCTGCGCAGCTACAGGCTGCACGCGAACGCGTACGTCACGAAGCCCGTTGACTTCGACCGTTTCATCGAGGTCGTGCGCCAGATCGACGAGTTCTTCGTGACGGTGGTGAAGCTGCCGAAGGGCTGACGGCGGCACCCCCCGGGCGGCTTGCAGAGCCGCCCCCCGCGGATGAGCAAACGCTAAGCGGAACCCATTCCGGTCGTGCTACCGTAGGAAGCGGAATCCACTCCGCTTCCTATTTCGAGGTGTTCGCATGGCCACTGCAGTCCAGCCCCTGAACGGCGTCTACAACGTCGATCCGGTCCACTCCAGCTTCGGCTTCTCGGTCAAGTACATGGGTGTGACGACCTTCAAGGGCACGCTCGACGACGTCGAGGCGACGCTCACCGTCGACGACGCCGGCGCCCGCCTCGACGGCGCCGCCAAGGTCGAGTCGATCTCGATCCGCACGCCCGATCAGTTCCGCCAGCACGTGCTCGCCGACGACTTCTTCGCCGTCGCGACGTACCCGGCGGTGACGTTCAGCTCCGACAGCGTCGAGCTCGCCGACGACGGCAGCGCGACCGTCACCGGCCGGCTCACGATCCGCAACGTGACCAAGACCGTCACGGCGACCGGCACGTGGTCGCCCGAGGCCGAGCTGTTCGGCTCGAGGAAGGCGGCGCTGGCGATCTCGACCGTGATCGACCGCACCGACTACGGCCTCAACTGGAACGCCGACCTGCCGACCGGCGGCAAGGCGCTCGCCAACGACGTCACGCTCGCGATCGAGCTGACGCTGGTCGCGCAGAGCGCGGAGGCGTAGTCCGATGCGAGTCCTCGGCATCCCCGGCAGCGTCCGCCAGGACTCCCACAACCGCAAGCTGCTCCGGGCGGCGGCCGCCACGCTGCCGTCCGGGGTCGAGCTCGAGCTGTGGGACCGGCTGGCCGAGCTGCCCCACTTCGACGAAGACCTCGAGCGCGGTCCCGCACCCGCGGCGGTGCAGGAGCTGCGCGACGCGATCGCCGGCGCCGACGCCGTCCTGATCTCCACGCCCGAGTACAACGCCGGCGTCCCCGGCGTGCTGAAGAACGCGATCGACTGGATCTCGCGGCCGTTCGAGAGCCACCCGCTGCGCGACAAGCCCGTCGCCGTCGTCGGCGCCTCCACCGGCCTCTTCGGCGCGGTCTGGGCGCAGGCGGAGGTGCGCAGAGTCGCCGCCCACATCGGCGCCAGAGTGCTCGACCACGAGCTGCCGGTCGGCCTCGCCGACGGGGCCTTCGGCGACGACGGCACGCTCTCCGATCCCGAGCAGGTCGCGGCGCTCGCCGCCGTCGTGCAGGCACTGGTCGACGACGCGCGGGTGCTCGAGAAGGCATGATGGGAGCGCAATGGAGGAGCTTCCCCTCGCCGAGCTGCCGACCGCGCAGACCGAACGCGCCGACGCGGCGTCCAATCGTCAGCGGATCCTGACGGCCGCTACCGCCCTGTTCGAGGAACGCGGCGCCGAGAACGTCTCGATGCAGGACGTCGCGAAGGCGGCCTGCGTCGGGATGGGGACGATGTACCGCCGCTTCGGCGACCGCGTCGGCCTGACGCAGGCGCTGCTTAGCGAGAGCCATCGCGTCTTCCAGGACGAGATGGTGCGCGGGCTGCCGCCGCTCGGCCCCGGCGCCCCCGCGCGCGAGCGGCTGCACGCCTTCGGTCGCGGCTATCTCGCGATCCTCGACGACCACGCGCCGACGCTTGCGGCGGCGGGCGGGCATCCGCTGCTCGCAGGCCCCGAGGAGGCGTACCGCATGCATCTCGGGATCCTGCTGCGCGAGAGCGGCGCCGCGATCGACGTCGACTACGCGATCGTCACGCTGATGGCGGTCTTCGACTCGCGCATCCACCTGCATCTGCGGCGCGAGCGCGACTGGCCGCTGGAGCGCGTCCAGGACGGCTGGTGCGCGCTCGTCGACAGCTGGCTGGGGATCCCGGTCGCGCCGCGCCCGGCGCAGGCTGACCGCTAGATGGTTGGTGCCGTGACGGGCGTGGTCAGATGTGCGCGCATCGTGGATGCCGGGCGTCGCCCGCCGAGTCAGCACAGGGCGGGTCCCCTTTGCCGGCTCGGCGGGTGGCGATCCGGCGCCGCGAGGCGCGTGCAGCTGGCCGCGCAGGTCGTGGCACCAATCATCTAATCTGGCGGGCGATGTCGCCCTTCTGGATCTGGATGCAGGTCGCGATCGTCATCACCGTGCTGGCCGGCATCGTGATCGCGATCGTCAAGCTGCTCTGAGCAGCCGGCTCCGCCCCGCCCGCGCGGGGATATGATCCGGCCGACCGTCCCAACTGAGAAGGAGAAAGGCGCGTGTTCGGATCGATCGTCGTAGGAACTGATGGGTCCGAAACGGCTCAGGAGGCGGTCAGACAGGCGATCGAGCTGGCGCGGATCGCCGGCGCGGCACTGGAGATAGTGAGCGCGTACGAGCCGGTGTCGGCGCAGCGGCTGCGGGAAGAGGCGGCGGAGACGCCGAAGGACCTGCAGTGGTCGATCAGCCCGCGCGAGGACGTCGACGCGACGCTGCACGTCGTCGAGGAGCAGGCGAAGGAGGCCGGCGTCGAGACGGTCCGCACGTTCGCTCGCCAGGGCGACCCCGCCGACGCGATCCTCGACGTCGCCGAGGAGCAGGGCAGCGGCCTGATCGTCGTCGGCAACAAGGGCATGACCGGCGCCAAGCGCTTCCTGCTGGGCTCGGTGCCGAACAAGGTCTCGCACCACGCGCCCTGCTCCGTGCTGATCATCCGCACGACATAGCAGGCGCAATCGCCCGCCCACCGCGGCAGTCCGTCACCGTGCCGCGTCGCGGGCGGCTGGCTGTCGCCGCGCGTCTTCTCCGGAGCAGCAGCCAGGGCGGTGGGCGGCGCGCTCGATGCCCCCTCGCATCGACCCCCTTGCGCCGCCCACTCGCCCGGCATCCCGGCGCGCCTTCCCCCTCGGACACGCGACCGTACCCAAACCTATGCAGTCGGCGGCATGCGCGTCAACCCCGATGTGGAAAGCATGTTCCGAAGCTGACGATTGGACGCCGCCGATCGGCAGACATCGCGGGGTGGGCGTGTTCTGACGCGTACACACGCCTGCCCGCGGGAAGTGCTAACGAGCCGCGCGGCTGCGCTCGACCGCGTCGGTCAGCAGCTGCTCCCAGCGTTGCGCGTTGCGTTCGAGCGTCTCGCCCTCGACCCACTTGCGCGCGCGCTTGGCGAGCTTGCGTCGCTCGCGCTCCTTGTCGACCAGCCGCACGAGCGCCTCGTACCAGCCGTCGTCGGGGACCAGCCGTCCGCCCTGCTGCTCGCCCATGCCGGCGTAGGGGCCTATCGGCGAGGCGAGCCACGGCAGCCCGGCCGCCGCGTACTCCTTCAGCTTGATGTTGGAGCGGGCGCGGTTGAGCGGGATGTCGGAGAGCGGGGCGATGCCGATGTCGAACGACGTCGCCTCCTGCGTCAGCTCCAACAGCGGGACGACGTCGACGTTGGTGCTGTGCTCGTGGTTGAGCCCCAGCTTGAGCCCGAAGGTCCTGACGCGCACCTCGGGGCGCTCGTCGAGCAGCCGTGAGAGCGCCTCTCGCAGCGGCATCCGCTCGACGTCGAGCTGGTGCTCCAGGCCGGCTATCCAGCCGATCGTGACGCCGCTCTGCGGCCGGCGCCGCTCGACGAGGAACTGCTGCGGGACGTAGTTCTCGACCGTATCGGTGCGTTGGGCCCCGGCCTCGCGCAGCCGCCCGGCGAGCGTCTCGTTGGTCGAGGTGACGAGGTCGACCAACGGGAACAGCCGTCTCATCGCCGTCAGCCGCCGCTGCCACTGGATGCCGCCGAACTTCCGGTACGCGTTGCTGTCCTTCGGCACCGAGCCCATGTCGTCGTCGTTGTCCCAGACGACGGCTGCACCGCCCGCCTTCGCCGCTCTCGCCAGCGCCAGCGCCCGGTCGTCGCAGTAGCGGTGGAGGTGCAGCACGTCGATCCCGGTCATCTGCCCCAGCGGCGGCCGGCGCTCGTCGGTCGACAGTCTCGTCATGCGGTGACCGCGCAGGCCGAGCACCATCATCGGCGCTATGCCGCGATAGAAGCCGTTGCCCGTTCCCGGGTCGGCGAGATAGGCGATCCGCATCGGCCTAGCATGCCCGAGCGCACCCGCCGCGAGCAAGGGCGAACGGTCGATCCGTGCCGCGTCAGCGAGGAGCGCGCGTGGACGTGCGAGCGAGACAGCTCGGCGTCGGCACCGCCGGCGAGGTCGCCGCACCGGCGTCGACGAGGCCCCAGCCGTAGATGCGGTTGGGGCCGGGGATGCCGAGCGCTCTCGCGGTCGCCTTGATGCGGCATTCGACCTGCGCCGGCGTCGGGTTGGTCCCGATCACCTTCGTCGCGATGATCAGCGCCGCCGTCGCCGAGACGTGCGGCGCGGCCATCGAGGTGCCGTCGTAGCCGGCCGGCAGGCCGAAGCGGCTGACCGAGCCGGCGTAGGTCATCTGGTAGATGTCACGCCCGCGATGACCCGCCTGGCAGTTGGGGTCCTGCGTCAGCGAGGCGTTCTCGCCGCCGCCGGGCGCGACGATGTCGAGGCCGACGCCGTCGTTGGAGAAGCTCGCCAGGCAGCCCTGGTCGGTCGTCGCGCCGACGGAGACCACGAGGCTGGCGCGCGCCGGATAGGCGACCTGCGCCTCGCCCTCGTTGCCGGTGCTGCCGATGACGATCGAGCCCCGCTCGGTCGCGTAGCGGATCGCGGCCATGATGTCCGGTATCTCGGAGGCGCGGACGCTTGTCGAGAACTCGAGGCTCATGTTGATGACCTTGGCGTTGTGGCGCGCCGCGTAGCGGATGCCCTTCGCGATCGTGGCGGCGTCGCCGTAGCCCTGCGAGTCGAGCACGCGCACCGGCATGACCGTCGCGCCGTAGGCGAGCCCGGTGACGCCGAGACGGTTGTTGGTCGCCTCCGCGATCGTGCCGGCGACGTGCGTGCCGTGGCCGTTGCGGTCGACGGCCTCTCTGCGGCCGTCGACGAAGTCGTACGGCGCGACGAACTTCGTCCCGGCGAAGTCGGGCGAGGCCTTGAAACGACCGAAGTCGCGGTAGGCGACGCCGGTGTCGAGCACCGCGATGCGGACGCCGCGGCCGCCCGGCGCCCCGGCTGCGTCGGCATTCGTCCAAGCCTCCAGCGCTCCGACGCCTCTGTCGCCGAAGAAGTTCCACTGCAAGGCGGCGAGGCCGCCCGGAAAGCCCTTGATGCCGGTGTCGTCGGGCAGCGGGACGACGCTGGCGCGCGCGATCGGGTTGGGCGCGGCGTACTTGACGCCCGGCTGACGGCGGAGCTTCGCCACGGTCGCACGGACCTGTCCGGCCGGCACGCGCAGCACGCGCGTGCGAGTGCTGCCGGCGTCGGACCCGGCAGCGGCGCCGACGGCGCGGGCGGTCGCCGCCTGCGCACGCGCGTCGACGGCCGGCTCGTAGCCGACGACGACCTCGCCCGGCGCGTACGCGGGAGCGCCGCCGTTGGAGGCGGCGGCACCGCTCGGGGCGGCGGCGACCGCGGCGCAGGCGGCCGCGAGCGCGACGGCGAGCCGGCGGCTGCCGAGGGCGGGGAGGAGCGGGCGGTTGCGCAAGCGAGCGGGTGCGGGGAAGAAGGGGGGAGCCAGGGAGCGGCTGCGGAAAGCTTCCCGCACGTTCCTTAAGACATCATCGGTCTTCGAAAGTTTCCCCTTTACCCCGCCTTCTGTGCGCCGTCGTGCGCGCGGAGACGCCATGACCGCCCGCTTCTTCCCACGTGACGAGTACTTCATGCGCCTCGCGATGCGCGAGGCGGAGCGTGCCTTGGCGCATGAGGACGTGCCGGTCGGGGCCGTCGTGGTGCATGACGGCGAGGTCGTCGCGACCGGTCACAACGAGCGCGAGCTGCGACAGGACCCGACCGCGCATGCCGAGGCGATCGCGCTGCGCGAGGCCGCCAGAGCGCTCGGCAGCTGGCGCGTGCTCGACGCCGTCCTCTACGTGACGCTGGAGCCGTGTGCGATGTGCGCGGGCGCGATCGTGCTCTCACGGGTCCCGCGCGTCGTCTTCGGCGCGTGGGATCCCAAGGCCGGTGCCGCCGGCAGCGTTCTCAGCATCCTCGACCACCCTCAGCTTAACCATCGACCTGAGGTTGACGGTGGGCTCCTCGCGGACGAATGCGCCGCCCAGCTGCGGGCCTTCTTCGCCAGCCGGCGGTGAGGGGCGGCACGGCGGCGGGCGACACCACGCGGCGCGCCGGTTCCGCGGGCGGGGTGGCTTCCAGCCGCCTCGCGCGCGAGTTCGCTACCCTTTTTGCTCCACCCGGAGAGGTGGCAGAGCGGTTGAATGCGGCGGTCTCGAAAACCGTTTCGGGCGTTATGCGTCCGACGAGGGTTCGAATCCCTCCCTCTCCTTCTCACGACGCCGGCGCTGTGCGCCGGCGTTCGTCGTTCCGGAGCCCGCCCGCCCAGGACGTCGTCTGCCCCAGCCGGAAACAAGACCAATGATGTTCGCGCCGACGCAAATTGTGTGTCACGCGTGAATCCACCGTTCGGTTGACCGCTTCTTAGCTCGTCGTTATAGTCCCTGTCGTTGGTCGCAAGGGAGTCTGCGAGGAAGTGTCGACTACCGTCAGGTGCCCTCGCAGTGGCTCTAGGGGGATCGATGCCGTTCGTGGCGCGGGGTGACTCGCGTGGTCGACGAACGCCCAGTGGGGCGGAGCGAACCGCATCGTCGAGAAGGGGGGAAGTCGAGCTCTCATCTGAAGTAACGGCCTTGCCACGGTGCGTGCACCGATGCGCGTACCGTTCATTTCATTCACTTTCGCTGGTCCGGAGCTGTGTTCTTCCGGGTCGGCACATAGGAGATAATCAATGCGTAAGTCATTCCTTCTCGGACTCGTCGCGATGTTCGCGCTCGCGTTCGGTGCCAGCACCGCCTCTGCATTCCCGATCTCGGCGAGCCCGGGTGGCGCCATAACGGCCACTGGCGCGAGATTCACTGTTGAGGGCCCGCTCGGCGTCAACGTCATTTGTAACGTCACGATGACCGGTACTCTCGCGACGTCGGCCGCCAGATCCGGCGCGTCGATCGGCACGATCTCCGGCGTCAGCCTCTCCGGCTGCAACTACACGACGACCGTCCTAATCGGGTCGGGCTGGGGCATAAGAGTCAACAGCCATGACACGCCGCTGACGAGCGTCCTAAACACGATCAACAACGTCGCGTTCGAGGTCCAGGGCCTCCCGCTCGCCGGCACGTGCCTATTCACTGGCTCGATCAACTTCCTAATCGGCGTGAGCGGCGGTCTGAGCCAGGGCATCAGAACCCTAGCTAGCACCCTGACGTCGGGTTGCCCGCTGATCACGGGCAGAGTGGTCGCTGATCAGGCGTTCACCCTCTCGCCGCAGCAGAGACTCACGATCTGATCGCAGCCTCACGGTAGGACAGGCCGTACCAACGACCTGGAAGCAGCATAAGAGCCCCCGCAACGAGCACGTTGCGGGGGCTTTTTTCTTGCTGTCGAACCTGTCTCCTCACGAGGTGCCGACTGCGGCGGTCCTGTGCCTGAAACGTTCCCGTTTGCGATTAGACACGCGGGCGTCTATCTTTGCTGGGTGGAGCGTCGCATGGTCGCGGTGCGAGGACGAGAGGGCCATCAGCACAAAGATTCAGGGGCGACCTCGGGACCCGGGGCTGGACCCTTGGCGTGTGCGCAGGTGGCCGGAGGAGGAGGAGCAGATGCGCAGCCAACGGATTGATCGGATGGACGCGCGGTGCGCGCTCTCGTGCTCGACAGCTCCGACGCTTCGCGCGCATCCCGGGGGTGTTCGATGAAACGCGTCACCGTAGGGAATCCAGGAGAGAGGACTCATCGGATGAAGAGCAAGCGCGCGCACGTCGCGCCGAAGGCCGCATTGGTCGGCATCGCCGCCACTTTGCTGCTGCCGGGCGCGGCGCTGGCAGCGTCCTCGTACACGTGGAGAGGCAGTTTCTCGGGCCAAGGCTCCAGCGATGGCCTGATGGTCAGACCGAAGCACATCGTGGTTGAGTCGAGAACGGGTTACATCTTTGCAACCGACTCGGGCAACGGCCGGATCCAGATCTTCAGACCGAGTGGCGTGACCGCGACCTACCTCACCCAGTTCGACACTGGATTGACGACCCCGGTCGGCCTCGCGATCGATCAGGACACCGGCGATCTCTACGTCAGCGACAGCGGTAGCAACGAGATCGTCAAGCTCACCAGCGACGGCGCGTCGACGCCGACGTACACCGTCGATCCGACGTTCACGAGCCCGACGGGCGGAGCTGCTCCCGGTGAGATCGGCAACTTCGCCGCCCCCGTCGAGCTGGCGCCGAACGGCGACCTGCTCGTGGCCGATCCGGGCGACAACAAGGTCCAGCGCTACGACGGCGACGGCGACTTCATCAGAGAGTTCGACGGTTCCAGCTCGCCGGCGGCGTTCACCGGCCTGCGTGACATCGCTGTCGACGGCGACGGCGAGATCCTCGTCGTCGACGCCAACGGCGACATCTTCGACGTCGGCACCTCGCGCGTCGTCCGCTTCGATGCCGACGGTGGCTTCATCGCCACGGTCGGACCCGTTCCGACGCCGGACTCGGTCGGGATCGACCCGAACACCGACGACGTTGTCGTGTCGGGCAACATCAACGATTCGTACTGGAACAGCAACCCGCTGAAGTACTACGTCTTCAGAGCCGACGGAGCGCCTCGCTCCGAGGGTGAGCTCCCGGGCTCGATCGTCTACAGCGGTCTGCCCAGCACCGCGATCGACGGCGCGAACGCGAAGCGGCTGTACATCCTCTCCGACAGAGACCCGAGCGACGGCTTCGGCGAGGTGACGATCCAGGTGCTCGATCCGCCGCTCGCGGCCGCGGCGACGACTTTGGGCGCGCAGTCGACGGAGTCGACCGCGCGACTGTGGGGACGGGTTGACCCCAACAGACAGGCGACGAGATACTGGTTCGAGTGGGGTGTCTCCGACAGCTACGGTCAGAGCATCCCGGCGGCGAGAGACGGTGACGCCGGCAGAGGCGACAACCCGCTCGAGGTGTCGCGCTCGATCGTCGGGCTGCAGGCCGGCACGACGTACCACTACCGCGTCGTCGCGGAGAACGACGCTGGCACCGTCTACGGCGCCGATCGCACCTTCACGGTCACCGGCTCCGTGACGCCGTCTCCGACGATCGGCCTGCCGGACGGACGTGGGCTCGAGATCGTCTCCCCGGGCAGAGCGAAGGGTTCGGGCGAGCTGAGCCAGCAGTACGTCCAGACCACCGGCGACGGGACGAGAGCGGTCTACCTCGCCAACAATCCCTTCGGCGACGCCGGTCATGGCCTCGGCGGGATAGGGACGAGCCTCGCGTTCGTCGCGCAGCGGACCGCCTCCGGTTGGACGTCGCAGTTCGCGACCAACGCGCCGCAACCGTCGACGGCGCTCAACGCCTCGTCGTTCCGGCCCGACTTCCTCGGCGCCTCGACGGACCTCTCGCGCACCTTCTTCACGGTGGAGTACTACAGAACGCCGGGCTTCACGAGCGGTGTCTGGAGCAATGACGCCGCCGGGCGGCCGAGCCTGCTGGCTGCACGGCCGGCGAGCACGCTGGCCTCTCCCGTCCTGCTGCTCTCGTCGGATGACGGCGACCATCGGGTGATCGTCAGCCAGAGACCGATCGGGCCCGTTCCCGGACCGATCGTCCCGGTCGGCAACACGCTGTGGGAACAGACCGAGAGCGGCCAACTGCGGCTCGTCAACGTCGATGACGCCGGCGACCTGCTGCACGAGACATCGGCGTCGGTCGGCAGCGGCGGCGGTTCCGGCCTCGAGTCGCGCCCGCTGTCGACACAGAAGCACTCAATCTCGCACGACGGCTCGCGGATCTTCTTCCTCTCGCGCGCCCCGGGGTCGTCGAATAGCTCCCCGGCGCGGCTGTACGTGCGCGTCGACGGCGAGCGGACGATCGAGCTGTCGGCTTCAGCGCAGTCATCGCCGACCTCGCCGACCTCTGACGCCCTCTTCGCGGGCGCATCGGCGGACGGAACGAAGGTCTTCTTCGCAACCTCCGACCAGTTGACGGACGACGCGACCGGCCCGGGCCCGTTCCTCTACGAGTACGACCTCGCCGAGGGCGCGACCAGCGGCACGCTGAAGCTCATCGCGGGTCTCGACCATCCGGTCTCGACCACGTTCGTCGCCAACAGCTCCACCGAGTCGATCGCCCAGACGCTCGTCGCTGACGACGGTTCCGCCGTCTACTACCTGTCCGCCGACGACGGCGGCAGCGTGTATGTCTACGACACGGTCAGCGGCGTGACGCAGCTCGTCGCCAGAGGCGTCGGAGCGGTGCCGCTGGCGCCGACCTCAGATTCGCTGCTGACGTCGATTGGCGCCGAGACGACGCCGGACGGGCGCTACCTGCTGTTCGGTTCCAGCAGAGAGCTGGTCGCCGGCGTCGAGGACACCAACGATGGGCGCAAGCTCTACCGCTACGACGCCGTGAGCGGCGAGGTGACGCTCGTCTCCACGACGCCTACGGCCCCGCCGACGAGATTCGACGCGGACGTGCGCGGTC
Source organism: Conexibacter stalactiti (assembly GCF_033542075.1). Classification (NCBI taxonomy): domain Bacteria; kingdom Bacillati; phylum Actinomycetota; class Thermoleophilia; order Solirubrobacterales; family Conexibacteraceae; genus Conexibacter; species Conexibacter stalactiti. Next base: position 37,138 of record NZ_JAWSTH010000006.1, on the reverse strand, counting down.
GCAGCTTCTCCAACATCAACATGCCGATCGACGCCAACGCCATCTCGGACGACGGCAGATACGTCTTCTTCCAGACGAGCGCGGCACTGCTGCCCTCCGACACGAACAGCAAGCTCGACGTCTACCGTTGGCAGGCAGGCGACGGCGTCGCAATGGTTACCGACGGTGTGGGCAAGAGCGACTCGAACCTCGCCGGCGCCAGCACCGACGGCACGAGCGTCTTCTTCCTGACGCTCAACGACCTCCTGCCGCAGGACGGGGACGGCTTCTACGACCTCTATGTCGCGCGCGTCGGAGGCGGCTTCCCCTACCAGGGTGAGCCGACGCCGTGCAGCGGGGACGCCTGCCAGGGCACTCCGACGACGCCGCCCGCGGGTCCGAAGTCGCTGTCCGACGCGTTCTCGGGTTCGGGCAACGCGGCCGACGAGCCGGCGCCGCAGAAGGCGAAGGCCGGCGTGACGCTGACCAAGCCGAGCGCGAAGCAGAAGCGGACGCTCGCGGCGAGCGGCAGCATCACGCTCTCCGTCAAGAGCGTCACGGCGGGCACCGTCAACGGGCGCCTGCTCGTCAAGAGCGGCAAGAGATGGACACGCGTCGGCAGCGGCAAGGCATCGGCGAAGGCCGGCGGAACGGTCCGGATCACGCTCAAGCTGTCGTCGGCGATGCGGGCGAGACTCGCTCGCACCGGCACGCTGCGGGTCCGCGTCGAGGTGGCGCACGCGGGCGGCGGCGCGACGAAGAGCAACGGCTTCGTCATTCGCGCCGCGAAGCCGGCCAAGTCCTCCGCCGTGAACGGAGGCCTTCGGTGAGCGATCTGATCAAGCAGAAAGGGATCAACGTGTCGATCAGAACCCCCTTCCAGGCGGCTAAGGGCCGCCTGGGCCGGCGGTTCGCCGTCGCGGCCGCCGTCGCTGCGGTCGGCGGCGGCTTGGCTGCGGCTCCCGCGAGCGCTGAGTTCGGGTTGCGCCCCGACCCGGGCAACCCCGCGGTCGTCGACTTCCAGGCCGACGCCTTCGACCAAAACGGCGATCCGTACACCCAGGCGGGCGGCTATCCGTTCCGGGCGACGACCTCTTTCACCTTCAACTCGGTGAGAGACATCGACGACAACGAGATTCCGGACGGCAACGCCAAGGACATCCTCATCGATCTGCCGGCCGGCCTCGTCGGCAACCCGCAGGCCGTCGCGACCTGCGAGACCGAGCAGTTCATGCAGACGATGCCGAACGGTCTCAACGCCTGCCCGATCGACTCGCAGGTCGGCATGGTGCGGCTCGACCTCTTCAACGGCGGAAACTACGTCTACTACACGCCGATCTACAACATGAGACCGGCAAGCGACGAGATCGCGGCGTTCATGTTCTCCGCTGTGACGGTGCCGGTTCGCGCGGTCCCGACGGTGCGGAGCAACGGCGACTACGGCCTGCTGATCAGCACGACCAACATCAACGAGACCGTCGGCATCAGAAGAGTCGAGTTCTCGCTGTGGGGAGTGCCGGCCGACCCCGCGCACGACAGAGATCGTGCGTACCTGCAGATCGACTACAACGGCGCGCCGTTCCAGAGATTCGGCGGCAACGTCTCGGCGTCGTCGACGCCGAAGCCGTTCTTCATCAATCCTGCGACCTGCGATCACGGCCCCTACACGACGTCGCTGCGGACCCGCTCATGGCAGAACCCCGCCGAGTGGAAGTCGTACTCGGTGCTGACGAAGTCAGGCGTGACGGGCTGCGGCAACCTGAAGTGGGAGCCGTCGATCAACGTTCAGCCGGACAACACGCAGGCGGGGGCGCCGACTGGGCTGCGCGTCGACATCGACGTCCCGCAGCACGACAACCCAGCGGTGCCGGCGACGCCGCCGCTGAAGAAGGCCGTCGTGCGGTTGCCCGAGGGCGTCCGCGTCTCGCCGTCGGCCTCCGACGGCCTCGGCGCCTGCACTGACGCGCAGGTCGCGCTCAACTCGACCGGCCGCGCCAGCTGCCCGGACTCATCGAACATCGGTACGGTCGCGATCGACACCCCGCTGTTGGCCGAGCCGCTCGTCGGCAACATCTTCCTCGGCACCCAGCGGCCCGATCAGCTGTTGCGGCTGTTCATCGTCGCCGAGGGCCGCGGGAACCTGATCATCAAGCTGCCGGGCAAGGTCGACCCCGATCCGGTCACCGGCCAACTGCTCGCGACGTTCGATGACAATCCACAGCTGCCGTTCAGCAGACTCTCGCTGTACTTCAAGGGCGGCCCGCGTGCGTCGCTGACCAACCCATCGACGTGCGGCGTCAAGACGACGACGACCGGGCTCTCCGCATGGAGCGGTCAGGTCGCGCAGCCGTCGAGCAGCTTCACGATCGACCGTGGGCCCAACGGTGGACCGTGCGCCCCGCTGGGCTTCGCTCCGGGCTTCTCGGCCGGGACGACCAACGCGACGGGCGGAGCTGACTCCAACTTCACGCTCACGTTCTCGCGCTCGGACGCTGACCAGGAGCTGAAGGACCTGACGGTGAGACTTCCGAAGGGTCTGCTTGCACGGATCGCCAACGTCGACCTCTGCGCTGATGCGCTGGCGGCGGCGGGGACCTGCGGTGACGGCTCGCGGATCGGTTCGGTCACGACCGCCGCCGGTCCGGGCACCAGCCCGTTCCACCTGCCCGGCCGGGTCTACATGACCGGTCCGTACAAGGGCGCGCCATATGGCATGTCGATCGTCGTCCCGGCGGTCGCCGGGCCGTTCGACCTCGGCACGGTCGTCGTGCGCACCGCGGTCCACGTCGATCGCTCGACGACGGAGTTGAGCATCGTCTCGGACCCGCTGCCGTCGATCCTGATGGGCATCCCGCTGCAGATCCGGTCGGTGAACGTCAGCGTCGACAAGCCGTCGTTCATGTTCAACCCGACCAACTGCACCGCCGCGAAGGTGGCGGGCACAATCGGCTCGATCGCCGGTGCGCTCGCGAACGTCTCCAGCCGCTTCCAAGTCGGTGACTGCGCCACGCTTCCGTTCAAGCCGAAGATGGCGCTCAAGGTCGGAGCGAAGGGCAAGCTGACGAGAGGCAAGCGGACGCCGTTGACGGTGACGCTGTCGATGACGAGAGGGCAGGCGAACAACAGATCGGTGCAGGTGACGTTGCCGAAGGCGCTCAACGCGCGACTGGACGTCGTCAACCGCAGAGTGGCCTGCTCGATCGAGCAGTTCCGCGCCGACAGATGCCCGATGGTCGTCGGTTCCGCGTCGGCCGTGACGCCGTTGCTGCGCGATCCGCTGCGGGGTCCGGCGTACTTCGTCTACAACCCGGACCGGAGACTGCCGGACCTCGTCGTGCGGCTGAAGGGGCAGGTCAACGTCGACCTCGTCGGCAAGGTCACTATCACCAGAGACCTGAAGCTGCAGACGACCTTCGACACGGTGCCGGACGTGCCGATCACGACGTTCCGGCTGGCGCTCGAGTCGGGCAGCAGAAACGGCCCGATCGGCGTGACGAGAAACCTCTGCGCAGCGACGACGAGAAAGGCGCTCGCCGCCGATCTGGCCTTCGTCGCGCAGAACAACCGCAAGGTCACCGTCGGCCAGAAGATCTCGGTCGCCGGATGCGGCAGAGCGAGCTCGAGATCGAAGAGAGCGAGCAGATCGAACAGAAGATCCAGCGCGAAGAAGAAGTCCAAGCGCTGAGAGCAATCGGCTCGCCGGCGCGCCGGCGAGCCGCATCCAAGTAGATGACGACGGGGCGGCGCCTGAAGGCGCCGCCCCGTTTGCGTTCCTGGCGCGGGTGGCCAGTGGTCGGCACTTCACGTATGCGCGCCATCGCCCGTGCGCTGCGGCACGCCGCGCGCGTGACGCCTGGCGCCCTGGAGCCCCACCGCCCTGCCAGCGGGCCGCCCACCCCGCTTGTCCCGCCAGCGGCCCCGCCCGTGCCGCCAGCGGCCCCGCCCGTGCCGCCAGCGGCCCCGCCCGTGCCGCCAGCGGCCCTGCTCAACCGCCAGCGGCCGGCCCCGGCCAGCGGCCCGCCCGCGCTCCCTCCGCCCGTAGCCTGCCTCCGCCTCCATTTGATGGGCCGGGCCCTGCTGAATGCCCGCTTAACGAAAACGGCCCCCGGACGCTGGGCGTCCGGGGGCCGGTGAGGCGGGTGTTCGTCGTGCCTACGGCTGCGCGAGCGCGACGTTGTTGCCGACGATGAGGGCGTTGTTGCCCGCGGCCGACGGCAGCTTCAGCTTCAGGTTGATGGCGCCGTTGATCAGCCCGAGGCCGATGCCGCAACCCGAGGCGCCGGGGATCGCGAACGAATTGTCGACGTTGAGGTTGTCGGACAGGATCACGCTCGTCGGCGTCGGCGTGCTCAGTCTGCCGAGGTGGCCCGAGATCGGTCTGTTCGGAGCCGGCGGAGCGGTGGTCCCGGTGATCAGGTTGACCCACACGGGGCTTCTGTTGGAGCCGATCTGGCAGCCCGGGCCGATGATCGGGTTGGTCAGCGCGAGCTTGAGCGGCACCGACATGTCGAGCGTGAACGGGTTCAGTCTGATGTCAGACGGCGAGCCCGCCAGCTGCGCGGTTGCGGTCACCGAGTTGCCGGGCAGCCAGAAGTCGATGCCGAGGATGCCACCGGGGACCTGAACCGGCTTCGCTATGAAGCCATTGGTGCCTCTGGCAGGGCTGAAGACGATCTCCCCGGCCGTGTTCTGCCCGAGACCGCCGCGGATGCGGAGCGAGTCGCCGAGCGGCACCCCGAAGCCCTTGATGTCCATGCTGCCGCTCGTCGACTGGATGTCGATGCAGTAGAAGACGCCCGACGGGCAGCCGGCATAGTCCGGGAAAGCGGCACTTGCCTGGCCGCTGAGCGCGAGCAGCGCGGCCGAGGCCACGCCCGCGCTCACGGCAGCGATGCGATTACGGAGCTTCATCAACACATCTCCTCTTCTCGCGTGAACAAGCACGCGAAACCGTTGGCTGAAAGCGCAGCTCCGGTCCAAGGGCGGAAGCCCGCAGGCGTCCGGCGCCGAACCTCCTCCTGATGGTCCGAGCGCACGTATCTGCAGGGCAGCCTTGATTGCGGCTCCCTGTATCTCTCATCCCCTCGCCTGGATGCGACCGCGCCCAGGCGTCATCTGAAATGCGCAGACTACGACCGGGTCAGCGCACCTATCACTCTAGAAAGACACCGGCGTTCATGTCAAGGCACAGGTGGCGCGTGAGCGTCCGTGCGAAGCTTGAGCCCACGGGATAGAGTTGCGACGCCGTCGAGGGGGCGGTGGTCGCGGAAGAGGGGGAATTCAGATGAGACTGGGCGTGGCTTTCCAGGGCCCGACGGCAAACGCGTACTACCGAGCGATCTACCCGATGGCCCAGCTCGAGCGCCGTGGGCACACCGTCCACTGGCCGCACAGAACCGCGTATGACAAGGTGCTCGCCGGCGTGCCGCCATGGGACTTGTTGCATCTGCAGCAGTTCGTCGACGACGACAACATCGCGGTCGTCCGGCGCCTGCGTCGTGCTGGCGTTGCCGTCGTCTGGGACACCGACGACGACCTGCTGTCGATCCCCAAGGGCACGCCGGGATACCGGAGACTCGGCGGCCGCCGGAAGCTGAAGCGCGTATTCGCGCAATCGGTCGAGATCGCGCGCGAGGCACACCTCCTGACGACGACCAACGAGCACCTCGCGGACCTGTACCGTGATGCGGGTGTCACGCACGTCGCGGTGATCGAGAACTATCTCGGCGTACTGCCGGCCGCGAGAACGCGTCAGCGCCGCCAGGGGGTGACGGTCGGAATCGTCGCGGCCCACGAGCACCGCGAAGACATCGCGGGCCTGCGCATCGCGGAGGCGTTGCGTCGGGTGCTCGATGCCGTCGATGACGTGACTGTGCTCGCGATCGGCGTCGATCTCGAGATCAGGCACGACCGCTACACCCATCGCGACGCGATCCCCTTCACCGACCTGCTCTCCACCCTGGAAGCCATCGACGTGGGTCTTGCCCCGTTGATCGACACGCCGTTCAACCGCGCGCGCTCGAACATCAAACTGAAGGAGTACGCCGCCGCCGGCGCGGCATGGCTTGCATCTCCGATCGGCCCGTACGCCGGTGCACGGGAGGCGCATGGTGGGCTGCTCGTCGACGACGGCGGGTGGGAGCAAGCGATCCTCACGCTCGTCAACGATCCACTCAAGCGGCGCGAGCTCGCTTCGGCCGGACGGACCTGGGCTCAGAGACAGACGATTCGCGAGGGCGTCGGCCCGTGGGAGGTCGCCTTTCGCGACGCGGTCGTGCGCGCGAGACGTGAGGCGGCGATGCGATGACCGCTAGAGCGCGCGCCGCTTCGCACGCTGGGCCGCGTCGCGGAACGCGCTGTCCCACAGATGCGCATGGTCCTCGATCGACTGGCCCTTCGCCCACTTCGCCGCGTTCTTTGCCAGCTTGCGCCGGCGGCGGACGTCGACGATCAGTCGATCGATGACGTCGTGCCAGGCATCGTCCGGGACAAGCTCGCCACCCTGCTTCTCGCCGAGCCCGAGGTACGGGCCGACCGGCGACGCGAGCCACGGCAGACCGGCGGCGGCGTATTCCTTCAGCTTGATGTTGGAGCGTGCCTGGTTCCACGGTATGTCCGCCAGCGGCGCGAGACCGATGTCGCCGGCGGACATGCCCTTCGCCAGCTCGAGGAAGTCGACCTGCCGGATGTGCTCGTAGCGGTCGCTCGGAAGTCCGAGTCCCAGCCCGATGCTGAGGACGCGCAGATCGGCATGAGCGTCTAGGAGCCGCACCAGCGTCTCCTTGAGGCGCAGCCGCTGATAGTCGACCTGGTGCTCCAGGCCAGCGAGCCAGACGAGCGTCACGCCGTCGTGCTTAGCGGGCTTGACGCGGCCGAACTCGGGCGGCAGGTAGTTCTCCAGCAGGCGCACGTCGTCGGCGCCGGCAGCGCGGTACTGCGCTGCGAGGAGTTCGCTCGGCGTCGTCACGACATCGGCGGCGGTCACGGTCCGTCTCAGCGCCGCCTGGATCCGCGCGCGGTTGGCCGGGCCGCCGAACTTGCGGTAGTTCGGGTTGGATCTCGGAACTGCGGTGAGGTCGTCGTCGTTGTCCCAGACGACTCCGATGCCGGCGTCGCGCAGCTGCGCCACAATCTGCAGCAGCTCAGGGTCGGTATAGCGGTGGATGTGCACGACGTCCGACTGCAGCAGCGTGGACGCGCGATAGCGCGGCTCGCCGAGGCGCGTGAACGTGATGTCGTGACCTCTGCGCGACAGCACCATCAACGGCTGATAGCCGCGGTAGTTGCTGTTGACGAGGTCGGCGTCGCTTACGAGCGTGATTCGCATCTCCGCCTAGCATGCCGATGGCGGGTTGCGCGAGCAACTGAGAAGCTCCAGAAGTCGGTCTTCCGACCGAGCAAGGCCCAAGTTCGGAATTGCGAAGATCGATGCTCGCAAATCAACTGGCATCGGACAGTGAGTTATGAGAGCATGCGCCATGGCAAGACAAGCTTCAGGTGTGCCCATGGCGCGATACCGACGGAACCTGTCGTGAAGATCGGGTACTCGGGCCGCGACGACACGGCCAACGGCCACTATCGAGTGATGGTGCCGATGGCGGAGATGCGGCGCCGCGGGCACAAGGTGATATCGACGCGGGACCAGCCGTTGGACAGCGCGCCCGACTGGGATGTCTTTCATGTCCACCAGTGGGTGAGTGAGGACGCATCGGCGCTGTGGGAGTTGCAGTCCCGCGGAGTGGGCGTGGTCTGGGACACCGACGACGATGTGCGCAACGCACCGATGTCGCGAGAACTGCGCCGCGTGCTCGGCGGCCGCCGAGCTGTACGCCGGTTCCACAGGCTCTCGCTCGAGATCGCCCGCTCGGTCGACCTGATGACGACGACCAACGAGCACCTCGCATCGCTCTACCGCGAACAGGGCGTTGAGCGAATCAAGGTGATGCCGAACCTCTTGTGGAGATCGTCGCTGCCGGGCAGACGTCGCAAACACGTCGGCGTCGTGATCGGCCTGGTCGCCGCCGGCGAGCACGTGCCAGATCTCGAAAAGCTGAAGATCGCGAAGGTCCTGCAGGCGATCCAACGCGCGCACGACCATGTCAGCGTCGTCATGCTTGGTTGCGACCTGAAGCTGCGCGAGCGCTACGTCCATGTGCCATGGGTGCCGTTCGACGACCTGCTCGGTCGCGTCCGCGACTTCGACATCGGCCTGGCGCCACTCGTCGACTCACCCTTCAGCCGAGCGCGGTCCGACATCAAGCTGAAGGAATACGCGGCAGCCGGTGTTCCCTGGCTCGCCTCTCCAGTGGGGCCATACGCGGGGCTTGGCGAAGCGCAGGGCGGCCTGCTCGTCGCCGACAGCGACTGGTTCGACGCGATCGACGCCTTGGTGCGCGATCCATACCGCCGCGCTGAGCTGGCCGGAAGAGCCCGGGCGTGGGCGAAGACGCAGACGGTGGCAGGGTTGGGGGGAGAGTGGGAGCGGGCTTTTCGTGAGGCAGCAGTCCACGCGCGGGGAGCGGCTCGTGACCCGGTCGGAGGCGGGACGTCGCGACGGCACATGCGGACATCGAGGAACGGTGCTTGACGGCTCGAGCGGAAACGCCTTCCACGGTTCGTCCGTCAGATCGTCCATCCCGGTCGGTAGAAACTCGCCTATGGGTTATCAGTTTCCGTCGGCGGACGCAGCGTGATGGCACGACGCAACAGCCTGTGGTGTCTCACGCATCGGAAGGTTGGAACATCTATCGATGCAACCATAGAACGAGCGAGGCCAGTTCGGCCCCGCTCGCAAACGTCAATCTTCAAGCGATCCTTCTAGCCCTCCCTATATTAGGGTGACTATTGGTTGTGTGCCGATGACGACCAGGTTGCCCGACAGTCTCGCATTCGTCGGACAGGCGCCGGATCCTGGTAGCGGAGTTACAGTGAGCGCCGAGGGTGACGAGACATTGGCATTCGTAATTCTCCCGCCAAGTGCATCGTTACGAATAAACACGGCTCGAATGCCGAATGCGTTGTATAGGCACTGCGGGCCAGCAGCGTAGCTGATTAGGAATCCTCTCGTGTTATTCACGGCGTCGGTCGTTATGTTCGCTATTCTTGGTAGTGCAGTAGCAAACGAAGTGTATCCGAGAACGATGCCATTTAGGACTATGACATCTCTAATCGCGGCGCTGCAGCTATTGACTATCGTTCTGCCAACGCCGGTTAGTAGGATTGTACCTATTGGCGTTCCCGCGACCTTTGCGATCGAATTAGGCGTTAGGAGAGCGAGCGTAACGTTGCATGTCGTTGTAAGGCCGGACGCGGACAGTGTGAGAATTCCACTTGCCGAAGCACTTGTGGGCGAGATCGAGAGTCTCGTAGCGGTCGCCGAGCTGACCGCGGCACCGAGCGCGACGGTTGCCACGATACCGACGAGCAGGGCCTGGATCCATCTTGAGAACATTGAGTCTCCTCTGCATGGGAATATTCTGATGCGTGCGAGGTCACGCGCGTCCTGTACCTCCTAGGCATAGATTGCAAAGTGGTGCCCCCTGACACGCATCAACGACCTTAGAATCTATATTCCAGACTGTCAAGCGCGGATCGCGCGCCGGCGTCCCGTATGAACTAGTTAGGTATCGACAGTGCCTGAGTAGAGTTGGGACTAGCTGCGGCCGCATCGCGAGCGGAAAGCCGAGTAGGTCTCGATCGACTAGTATCTGTGGCTATCGACACTCTGGTTGCTTGACAGTCGATTGCTTCGCACGCTAGTCTCGGTCCGCTGGGGCCGTTGCGTGGGGCCCCTGCGCTATCAGGGCGCCCAGTGCGGCAACCGGGCCTGGGCGTCGGAGGAGTCTGTTAGTTCCGCTCGCGCGGAGAAAGGTGTGCATATGAGAAAGCGCGTCACTAGGACGGCCTGGGCCGCTGTCGTGGCAGCCGGCGTCGTCGCGGTAGGCTCGGCTCAGGCTGCCGCGGTCTTCCCAAACTTCTCCGGATGCCCGTCGGGCGGAGTGGACTTTCAGGGTTGTATTGACATTCAGTCCAGAAGTGGAAGCTTGACGATCAAGGGCTTCACAGTTCCGCTCGGTGAGTCGCTCGAGATTCGAGGAGGGCTCAGACAGGTGGGAACCGGAGCGGAGTTCTTGCCCGCGAGAGGTACTAACGGCTTCTTTGCGAGAGATATCCAGGTCCCAGGCGGGTTGCTCGGCATCAACTTCCCGCTGCCCGGAAATGCCGTCACTGCGAAGGCGCAGCTGGTGGGCCCTGCCAGCAACATCAGAGTTGACCTCTCGACGAATTCCGTCTCGGTGCCGGTCAAGCTGAAGCTGACCAATCCGCTGATCGGATCGGGCTGCCAGATCGCGTCGGACAGCAATCCCGTCAGACTGAACCTGATCACAGGCACTACGGCTCCTCCGGCGCCGAATACCCCGATCTCCGGCTCTTTCGGCACGCCCGCGTTCTTTGACACCTACCTGACGTTCACCGGCGCGAGAAACGTTGATAACTCGTTTGCCGTGTCGGGCGCAAACTCCTGCGGGTTCTTCCCGATCGGGATCCTGATCGACGGGCTTGTCAACGCGAAGCTGAGACTGCCGTCGGCAGCCGGTAACAACACGATGATTGTCGTCAACGACGTGGCAATCGGATCTCCTCCATCTTGAGGAAGGACTGACAGGCTTCGCGCGCGGAGCTGAGGGCGCGCGCGGTCTCGGTGGTTCGAAGCCGAGACCGCGCGCACGGTGCGGTAACTGGCTCGCGACGCCCCACGCTCCTCTATAGTGACTGATGGAGCTATAGAGGAGGAGAAGTGACCCGACATGGACTCCCGCCCTCGGTGCTGCGAGCGTGCCTCGCCGTCGCCGTCGGCGGGGCACTCTGGGCCGCCAACCCGGCGATGGCTGACCCGCCTGCGCGCCCATTTGAACTCGTGAGTCCTCCCGACAAGGGGGGGCAGCAGGTGACGTATCGTGCAGCAGTCGAGGTAGGGCTCGTGGCCGCCGCTCATAGTGGCGAGGTCGCGACCTTCGGAAGCTGGGGAAGCTTCGCGAGCGCGCCGAGCGGCCTGCCAAACTCCTACCGTGCACATCGCGGTGAGGATGGCTGGAGAACCGAGCCTGTCTCGCCGCTCCCTGTGACTTCGAGTCCCGACGCTCTCACTGGTTTCAAAGCGACGTGGACGGCGGCGTCGTCGGACCTTCGCGTGGGTGTGCTCGCAACCCGCGACGCTTTTGATCCATTCGACGTCAACGACGCTCAAGACGTGTATGTGACAGATGGTTACGGGACGCCGGAGCTGGTTGCTCGTGGCGATGGGGCCGAGCGACCGAGTGAGGCGACTGACTTCAGCGGGATATCCCGAGACGGTAGCGCGATACTCTTTAGATCCAGAAGTCACTTAGTTCCAGAAGACGCGGCTCGTATCGCGGGCGGCGACCTCTATCTTCGCCGAGAGGGCACGACGACTCTGCTCAATCAAATGGCAGGCGGCGGCGTGCTCGACGTGTGTGGCTCGCAGAGCGGAAGCCGCTCCGAACGCAACGCCATCTCGGCTGATGGTCTCACGGTATTCTTCGAGACTCCCAGCGACCTCTCGAGTGGGGACCCGGCTTGCACGAGCCCTAAGCAGGTGTACGCACGGAACGTCGTAACCGGCGCGACGGTGCACATCTCAAGATCTCAGCGCGGCGTACCCGATCCGAACGGCACGCAGTCCGCAACGTTTGAAGGTGCGTCAGAGGACGGGAGACTCGCCTTCTTTACCTCTGTAGAGCAGTTGACGGACGAGGCGACGGTCGGCGGGGGACTGTATCGCTATGACATGGAGACGGCGACGCTTACGTTCCTGCTCGACTCCGATTCAACAACGCCGGGAATCGCGAAGATCTCGGCCGATGGGACGCATATTTACTTTGCTTCGTATTACGAACTCGTTCCAGGAAGAGGGATGCTTGGCGGCTACAACCTCTACGTCCTGGTAGACGGAAGAATTAGATGGGTGGCAACCGACGAAACGGGATTTCAACTTGGAGCTTTGACGGCTGGCATCGAATCGACACGGCCAGCAGTGGTCACCCCGGACGGGCGCCATCTGATGTTCGCGACTGACGCGACACTCAGCGGCGTCCCGGGCAGCGGTGGAAGACAGGTCTACCTCTACGATGATTCCATTGCGACTCTGACGTGTCTCTCCTGCGATCCCGCGAGACAGCGACCAGCGGGATCGATGCATGGGGGGGACGCATCCTTCGGCGGTCGCGAGGGACAGGACGCCCCGATCACTGACGACGGTGAAACGGCTGTGTTCGACACGCTCGATCAGTTGGTCGCGGAAGATACCAATGCGACGCGTGACGTCTATGAGTTCAGAGACGGACGGCTGCGCCTGGTGAGTCCCGGTCGCTCAAACTCAACTGCTTCTTTGGTCGGCATGGCAGGCGACGGTCGGGATGTCTTCTTCACGACTTCTGAGAGCCTCGTGCCTTGGGATATCGACGGCGGCGACTTTGATCTCTACGATGCCCGTATCGGCGGCGGCTTTCCCGTTCCCACGGCGCCGCCGGTGCCAAGATGTGCGGGGGACTCCTGCCAGGGGCCGGCGTCGGTCCCACCCGCATCGGAGCAGCCAGCCTCAGAGTCGCTCCACTCGGAGTCAGGCGACGAGGCGTCTCCGGCGCCCACCCCGACTCACTCGTTGACGATCGTCCGTCCCTCTGACCACGTGCTGCGGGCGGCAGCCAGAAACGGTCGTCTTGCGGTGACGCTTCGTACAACCGGCGGAGGTTCACTTTCGGTTCGCGCGGTCGGGCGCTTGAGAGGCACCGAGAGAACGCTCGCGTCGGCCCGGCGCCGAATCTCGTCCACTAGAAGAGTCACAACGACGGTGACGCTCACGTTGTCGGCTGCCGCGAGGAGATCGCTCAACGCGAACGGACGGCTTGGCGTGAGAGTCGTCGCACAGATCTCGAACATCAAGAGAACGGCGAAGCTCACACTGAGGCTGGCTCAAAATGACCGTTGATCATCGATCCTCTGCCCGATCGCTGATGCTCAAGCGGAGCATCAGCGGACTCTGGGTCTCGACGCTGCTCACATTGGTGCTGATCGGCGTCGCGGTGCCCGGCGCGGGCGCCGCCGAGTTTGGGCTTGTTCCTGGAAGATTTACCGCCGACACGTTGCAGGCGGATGGCATTACGGCTGAGACTCAAGCTGGCGCGCACCCGTATCAGGCAACGACCACGTTCGAGGTGAGAGCGGACGATGGGCCTGATCCGGCGGTTTCCGGGTATGTGCGTGACTTGGATGTGACGCTGCCCCCGGGCTTCATAGGTAATCCTGAGGCGACGGCACGATGCTCGCGAGAGCAGTTTGGCAACCTTGTCGGTGAACGCGGCACCTGCCCGCCAGACAGTCAGGTGGGAGTTGCGTCGATAGACTACGCTGCCGACAGAGTCGTCTTCAGAGACATATTCGCACCCGTCTTCAACGTCGTCCCTAAGGAAGGCGATACGGCTGATTTCGCCATGCCGGTGCAAGGTGTTCCGGTCCACGTAATCGCAGGAGTCAACACCTCTGGCGACTACGGCCTGCGGGTGAAGATCGACCGTCTCTCGCAGGGCGTTCCACTGCTGCGGACGAGATTCACGTTGTGGGGAGTGCCGGCGGACCCGTCGCATGATGCTCAGCGCACGTGCGGCGGCAACATCGTCCCGTTTTTCCCGCCGTGTACTGCAAATGTTGATCGCAGACCGTTCCTGACCAACCCGACCGAGTGCAACGGGCCGTCCACTGCGACGATCGCTGTGGACTCGTGGGAGCAGCCGGGGGTGTGGAAGCGGGACTCCTATACCCCCGCAGCGAGAATTGAGGGCTGCGACCGCCTGAGATTCGAACCCAGAATCACGGTGAGAAGCGACTCGCGACGGGCCAGCGTCCCAGCCGGTTACGCGGTGGACATCGACATCCCGTACAACGACGACCCGGACGGGCTCGCAGTTCCGCCGCTGAAGGACGCATCGGTGACGATGCCGCGGGAGACGTGGATCTCGCCGTCGTCGGCGGACGGGCTGAAGAGTTGTACCGATGCGGAGATCGCGATCGGGACGGACAACGAACCGACTTGTCCGGAGGCGTCGAAGATCGCCACCGTGACGGTGAGAACGCCGTTGCTGGCCGAGCCGATGGAGGGCGAGGTCTTCCTCGGGGCCCAGTTGCCGCAGGAGACGTTCCGGCTGTTCATGGTGCTGCGCGGTCCTGGGCTGCTGATCAAGCTGCCCGGCGTCGTGCGGCCGGACAAGACGGAGCTTCCCAGCTCGCAAGGGGGAACGGTCACCACGACGTTCCTGAGAAATCCGCCGATTCCGTTCACCAACCTGCACTTCCAGTTCAAGGGCGGGCCGCGGGCACCGCTGTCGAATCCTTCGATCTGCGGCGTCACGAGGGCCACGGCGTCGATGACGGCGTGGGGCGTTGACACTCCCGTCAACGTCAGCAGCGAGTTCGTGATCGATCAGAACCCGGACGGCTCACCGTGCAGAGCGAAGGGCTTCGCGCCATCGCTCAGAGCAGGTCTCCTCAACCCCGTCGCTGGGACTGCGGGGACGTTCTCGCTCACGGTTGCGCGCGGCGACACGGATCAGTTCTTCCGTGACGTCTCGGTCGACCTGCCGGCCGGTCTCACCGGCGTGCTCGCCTCCGTCACCCCGTGTGACGATGCGCGCGCCAGCGCCGGCGGCTGCGGCGAGGAGTCGCGCATCGGCTCGGCGATCAACTCCGCCGGACCGGGCTCGAACCCGTTCTACCTTCCCGGGCGCGTGTATCTCACGGGTCCGTACAAGGGCGCGCCGCTCGGCCTCTCGATCGTCGTTCCGGCCGTCGCCGGCCCGTTCAACCTCGGCACGGTGGTGGTGCGGACGGCGGTCTTCGTCGATCGCAACAGCAGCGCGCTGAGGGTCGTCTCGGATCGCATTCCCTCGATCCTCGAGGGTGTGCCGCTGCAGATCCGCTCGATCAACGTGAAGGTCGACAAGCAGGGCTTCATGCTCAGCCCGACCAATTGCAGCGAGAAGTCGATCCGGGCGCAGATCGCGTCACTGGAGGGCGCGGTGGCCAACACCGCCACGCGCTTCCAGGTCGGCAACTGTGCGGCGCTCGACTTCAGACCGAAGATGGCCATAAAGGTCGGCGCCAGAGGCAAGCTGACCAGAGGGAAGCGGACGCCGCTCGACGTGACGCTGACGATGCCGAGAGGCAATGCCAACAACAGAGCCGTCGACGTGACGCTGCCGAAGACGCTCAACGCGCGACTCGACGTCGTCAACCGCAGAGTGGCGTGCTCGATCGAGCAGTTCCGCGCTGACAGATGCCCGATGGTGATCGGCACCGGCACGGCGGTGACGCCGTTGCTGCGCGATCCGCTCAGAGGGCCGGCGTACTTCGTCTACAACCCGGCCCGGAGACTCCCGGACCTGGTCGTGCGGCTCAAGGGGCAGATCAACATCGACCTCGTCGGCAAGGTCTCGATCACGAGAGACCTGAAGCTGCGGACGACGTTTGACGCGATCCCCGACCAGCCGATCTCGAAGTTCCGGCTCCAGCTGAACTCCGGGCCCAGAGACGGTGCGATCGGCACGACGAGAAACCTCTGCTTGGCAGCGACGAGAAGAGGCCTCACGGCCGCGCTCTCGTTCACCGCGCAGAACAACGAGAGAATCACGCAGAGCCCGAAGATCAGCGTGGCGGGGTGCGGCAGAGCGAGCACCAGAGCCACCAGAAGAACCGGCAGAGCGAGAAGAGCGAGAGGGAGAAGAAGCTCGAGCTCCAAGCGCTGACGCCGGCGACGGACCTACCAAGCAGCAACACGGGGCGGCACCGCGAGGTGCCGCCCCGTCTGCGTTCTGGCAGCGACATCTCCCTCCGCCGACCTCCGGCAGAACTATGTGTGTGTCGTATGAAGGTTCCGCCTGACTCTTGACAAACCACCTGTGCGCCAGGTTAGATCCCTCTCATGAGGAGAGAGCCCAGCGGATCGCTGGCGTCCTTGCGCGATCGCAATCGGCGACTCGTCGTCGACGAGCTGCGCCGTGCTGGCCTGGTCAGCCGCGCCGAGCTGGCGCGGCGCACGGGTCTGTCGCGCTCGACCGTCTCGACGCTCGTCGCTGACCTGCAAGCGCAGGGGCTCGTCGCGGAGCGAGAGGTCGACGGGGCCGGGCCTCAGGGCGGCCGCCCGCCGGTCCTGCTCAGCCTCGAGCGGGCCGCCGGCGTCGCGCTCGGGATCGACTTCGGCAAGCGCCACGTGCGCGTGATCGTCTCCGACCTCGCACACACCGTCCTCGCCGACCTCGAGCGGCCGATGGAGACCGAGCAGTCCGCCCAGGAAGGGTTCGACGCCGCCGCGCGGCTGTCGATGCAGGCGCTGAGAGAGGCGGGCGTCGAACAAACCGACATCATCGGCGCCGGCATGGGCGTCCCCGGGCCGATCGACGTCGCCAGCGGCGAGGTCGGCTCCTCGGCGATCCTGCCCGGCTGGGTCGGCGTCCGCCCCGAGCAGGACGTCTCGCGTCAGCTCGGCATACCGGTCAAGGCCGAGAACGACGCCAACCTCGGCGCGCTCGCCGAGCTGACCTGGGGCGCCGGCCGCGGCACCGCCGACTTCGTCTACATCAAGGTCTCCAGCGGCATCGGCGGCGGCCTGGTCCTCAACGGGCAGCTCTACACCGGCTCCGGCGGCATTGCCGGCGAGCTCGGCCACTCGATGGTCGACGAGCACGGTCCGGTCTGCCGCTGCGGCAACCGCGGCTGCCTCGAGACCGTCGCCTCGACCCGCCAGATCCTCGAGCTGCTGCGCCCCGCGCGCGGGTCGGACCTGACGATCGAAGAGGTCATCGCGCACGCGCGCGAGGGCGACCGCGCCTCCCGCCGCGTCATAGGCGACGCCGGACGGGCGATCGGCGTCGTCGTCGCACAAGTTTGCAACGTGCTGAATCCGGCCAAGGTGATCGTCGGCGGCGACCTCAGCGCAGCAGGGGATGTGCTGCTCGATCCCCTGCGCGACGAGGTGACCCGCCACGCCGTGCCGGCAGCAGGTGGCAACGTCGAGATCGTTCCCGGGGTCCTGGGGCGCCGCGCCGAGGTGCTCGGCGCGGCGGCCTTGGTGTTGCGGGACGTCGACGCATTCGCGCTTCACCCCCCGAGGGACGTACAGCAGCAAGCCGGGTAGATCCCAACCCAGGAGGAGCAGAACGCATGGACAAGAGGTACGCTCGCATCCTCGCTCTCGCCGCTTCGGCGGCCATCAGCGTGGGCACGCTCGCCGCATGCGGCAGCGATGACGACGACAGTGGTACGACCGCCAGCGGTGGCGCCGCGGCGACCACGACCACCGGGGGCGGCGGAGGCAGCTCCGCCACCAGCGGCAAGATCGCGCTGCTGCTGCCGGAGAACCAGACGGCTCGCTATGAATCGCAGGATCGTCCTCTCTTCGAGGCGAAGGTCAGAGAGCTTTGCCCCGACTGCGAGGTCATCTACTCCAACGCGGAGCAGGACGCCTCCCAGCAGCAGCAGCAGGCTGACGCCGCGATCACCAATGGCGCCAGAGTGCTCGTGCTCGACCCGGTCGACGGCAGAGCCGCGGCCGCGATCGCCACGCGCGCCAAGCAGTCCGACATCGGCGTGATCGCCTACGACCGCGCGATCGAGAACGCCGAGATCGATTACTACATCTCGTTCGACAACGCGAGAGTCGGTGAGCTGCAGGCGACGGCGCTCGTCGAGAAGCTCAGAGAAGACGGAAGAAGCGGCGACATCGTGATGATCAACGGCGCGCCGACCGACCCGAACGCCGCGCTCTTCAAGAGAGGCGCGCACAGCGTCTTCGACACGGCGGAGGGCATCAGAGTCGGCAAGGAGTACGACACGCCGGACTGGACGCCCGCCAGAGCGCAGACGGAGATGGAGCAGGCGATCACCGCGCTCGGCAGAGACGGCTTCGTCGGCGTCTACGCCGCCAACGACGGCACCGCCGGCGGCGCGATCGCCGCGATGAGAAGCAACGGCATCGACCCCTCGACGCGCCCGGTCACCGGCCAGGACGCCGAGCTCGCCGGCATCCAGCGGATCGTCGCCGGCGACCAGTACATGACGATCTACAAGGCGATCAAGCCGGAGGCCGAGAACGCCGCCCAGCTCGCCGTCGACCTGCTCGGTGGCAACACCGACAGCAACCTCGTCAACCAGACGGTCAACAACGGCACCACGGACGTGCCGTCGGTGATCCTCGACCCGGTCTCCGTGACCGCGGACAACATCAGAGACACGGTCGTCAGAGACGGCTTCTGGACCGTTGACCAGATCTGCACCTCGGCCTACGCCGACGCCTGCAGAAGACTCGGACTCAACTAGGCACGGGAGAGACGCAGCGATGAATGGATGCCTGACATGACAGCAACCGCCACATCGACACCTTTGCTCGAGCTGCGAAGCGTCAGCAAGAGCTTCGGAGCGGTGCAGGCGCTCTCCGGCGTGGACTTCGACGTCCACGCCGGCGAGGTCGTCGGCCTCGTCGGCGACAACGGCGCCGGCAAGTCGACGCTCGTGAAGGTCATGTCGGGCATCCACGTGCCCGACACCGGCTCCTACTCGTTCGAGGGGAGCGAGCGCCACGTCAGCGGACCGAACGATCCCGCCGGCTTCGGCGTCGCGACGGTGTACCAGGACCTCGCGCTGTGCGACAACCTGGACGTCGTCGCCAACCTCTTCATCGGCAACGAGGTCGTCTCCAGAGGGCCGGCCGGGCTCGTGCGCGAGCTCGATGAGCCGGAGATGGAGAAGCGCTCGGCCGACCTGCTCAAGACCTTTTCGATCAACATCCCGTCGGTTCGTGCCGAGGTCGGCATGATGTCCGGCGGTCAGCGGCAGTCGATCGCGATCGCCCGCGCCTTGGTGGGCGACGCGAAGGTCGTCCTGCTCGACGAGCCGACCGCCGCGCTCGGCGTCGCCCAGACCGCCCAGGTGCTGGCGCTCGTCAGACGCCTGCGCGAGCAGGGCCTCGGCGTCGTGATCATCTCCCACAACCTCGCCGACGTCTTCGAAGTCTGCGACCGCATCTTCGTGATGCGGCTCGGCAGACGCGCGGGCGTCTACCAGGCCTCAGACACGACGCCGGAGGAGATCGTCGGCGCGATCACCGGCGGTCAGGGCACCGTCAGAACGCGCGCGGCCGCAGAGGCCGCCGCGCGGGAGGAGTCGGCATGAGCGCGACCGCGACACCCGACACCGCGCCGACGCCGCCGTCCGGCCCGGGCTCCCCGTCGTCCGGCAACGGCAGCCGCTTCGGCTTCCTGCAGAGATTCGCGCAGGGTGAGATGGGCTCGATCCAGGTGCTGCTGGCGCTGGTCGTGATCTGGACCGTCTTCACGATCGCCAACGACCGCTTCCTCACCTCCGGCAACCTCGTCAACCTCGCGCTGCAGATCGCCGGCATCGGCATGATCTCGGTCGGCATCGTGCTGGTCCTGCTGCTCGGAGAGATCGACCTCTCCGTCGGCATCGTCTCCGGCCTCTGCTCGGCGATCATGGCGGTGCTGAACGTTCAGCACGGCTGGAATCCGTACCTCGCGATCATCGCCGGCATCGCTGCCGGCGCCGCGATCGGGATCTTCCAGGGCACGATCGTGACCGCCTTCGGAATCCCCTCGTTCGTCGTGACCCTCGCAGGTCTGATCGGCTGGCAGGGCGTGCAGCTGTGGGTGCTCGGCGACACCGGCACCGTCAACATCACCGACCCCGTGATCGTCGGCCTCGCCGGCACCTTCTACAGAGGCACGACGGCGTGGATCCTCGGCGCGATCGTCGTCGGACTGTTCGCGCTCGCCTGTCTCAACGCGCGACGACGGCGGCTCAAGGCCGACGTCCCGGCGGCGTCGCCGGCGCTCGTGGCCGCGCGCGTGATCGGTCTCGCGATCATCGTCTTCGGCGTCATCTACGTGCTCGACCAGGACCGCGGCGTCCCGCTCGCGATTCTGATCCTCGTCGGCGCCTGCGTGCTGTTCGACTACATCGTGCGACGCACGAGATTCGGCCGCTACGTGCTCGCGCTCGGCGGCAACGAGGAGGCGGCGCGCCGCGCCGGCATCCGCATCAAGCAGATCCGTGTGATGGTCTTCATGATCGCCGGCATCATGGCGGCGTGCGGCGGCATCCTGCTCGCCTCGCGCCTGCTCGCGGTCAACCAGGGCTCCGGCGGCAGCGACCTGCTGCTGCTCGCGATCGCCGGCCCGGTGATCGCCGGCACCTCGCTGTTCGGCGGTCGCGGCACGGTCTGGTCGGCCCTGCTCGGTGCGCTGGTGATCGGCTCGATCTCCAACGGCATGGACCTGCTCGCCTTCCCCTCCTCGACGAAGAACATAGTCACGGGCGCCGTCCTGCTCGCGGCGGTCATCGTCGACGCGGTCGCGCGGCAGCGACGGAGAGCTGCGGGGCGGGTTTAGCTGCGCACCGCCGGGCGGGTTCTCCGCCCGGCGGTGAGGACCGCCTGGAGGCGGTTTCGCTGGCGCGGCGACGCGGTCGTCGCGCCAGTTGCCAGATAGAACTGGTGTAAAACACCATCAAGCGGGTGGTGTTCTGCGCTCCCGTCTGAAATGCTCGCTGCGTGCTCAGAGAGCTGCTTGAAACGGGCGCCCCGATCCTCGCCGACGCGGCGATCGAGACGCGGATCATGTTCGAGACCAGAGTGCGGATGGACCCGCACATCCAGGTCGCCGCGCTGCTGGAGAGACCGCGCGGACGCGCCGCGCTGCGCGAGATCTATGCGACCTATCTCGACGTCGCGTGGGCCCACGGCCTGCCGATCGTGATGGGCACGCCGACCTTCCGCGCGAGCAGGCGCTACGTCGAGAGAACGAGACGTCCAGCCGCCGAGACGGTGCGGCGGTTGAACACGGAGGCGGTCGCATTCCTCAACGAGATCCGCGACCAGGGCGAGCACG
Organism: Conexibacter stalactiti; assembly: GCF_033542075.1. NCBI lineage: Bacteria > Bacillati > Actinomycetota > Thermoleophilia > Solirubrobacterales > Conexibacteraceae > Conexibacter > Conexibacter stalactiti. The sequence continues at coordinate 16,187 of NZ_JAWSTH010000006.1, read as the reverse complement.
ACCCGGTCTTTCTCGCCGGCGTGATCGGCCCGTACGGCGACGCCTACTCGCCGGATGACTGTCTCACCCACCTCGACGGCGCCGACTACCACCTCGAGCAGGTGAGGGCGCTCGCCGAGGCGGGCGTCGACGCGCTCTTCGCGCCGACCTTCCCATCGATCGAGGAGGCCCACGGCGTCGCGATGGCGATGGCGACGACCGAGTTGCCGTACGCGATCGGCTTCGTGCTCGACCACCGCGGCCGAATGCTCGACGGCACCTACCTGCACGACGCGATCGAGCGGATCGACAACGCCGTCGTGCCAGCGCCGGCTTGGTACGCGATCTCCTGCGTCCACCCGACCGTCGCCCGTCGCGCGCTCGCCGACCTCGCCTCGGCCGGCGGCCTCACGCGCCTGCGCGAGGTGAAGGCCAACGGCTCACGCCTGTCGCCCGACGAGCTGGTCTCGCTCGACCACTCCGAGAGCGACGACCCTGACGTCTTCGGCGAGGCGATGGACAAGCTCGGGCTCGACTTCAAGCTGCAGATCCTCGGCGGCTGCTGCGGCACCGACTCCGGACACCTCGCCGCGCTGGCGCGGCGGTTGGAGGCGCGGGCGAAGTAGGGGCAGCAACGCACCCCGAAGGCGTCGACTGACGCACTTTCCCCTGGTAGAATGCTGCCCGCCGCCGGGTGGTCGGGCGGACTGGGGAAACATCGGGGGATGATGTGGCAAGTCGTGAGGGGCGGCGCATGCCGCGGCTGGTCAGCGTGCTCTCTGTTTGCGTCGCCGTCGTGCTCGGCGCGGGCTGCCTGTGGATGCTCGCGGGGTGCGGGGGGAGCTCATCCTCGGATTCAGAGGCGAAGCAGGATCCCGTCGAGGCGAGACTGATCTCACAGGGGCGCGAGATCTTCGGCGAGAAGTGTCAGGGCTGCCACGCGATCGAGGGGAGACCGCGGACCTTCACGACCGGCGAATACGGCCCCAGCATGGACGAGGTCAAGCCGAAGGGGGCGTTCATCGCCCACATGATCGACAACGGCGGCGGCGGGATGCAGTCGTTCGCCGACGAGCTCACGGAGGTCGAGAAGCTCGCCGTCAAGACCTATCTGCTTGACGTCACCGGGCGCCATGTGCCCGAGAGATCGTTCGGCACGCCCGCGCAGATTGCCGCCGGGGAGAGAGCGTTCCGCGAGAACTGCCAGGGCTGTCATTCGATCGCCGACTACAGATCTCGCAGAGTGTACGAGTGGTACGGCACCCACTTCGACAACGTCAGAATAAGCGTCGAGCGGATCCAGCAGATGATGGACAGAGGCGATTGGTGGATGCCCGGCCAGTACGACAAGGTGCCGAGGGAAGTGACGGACGAGATCATCGCGTACATCGTCGCGACGGCGGGAAGAGGGCCTGACGTGTACAAGGCGCCCTGACGGTCGCGGCGCGGCTTCATGCGGTGTCGCACGGGTACACTGCGGGAGGTGCGCGATGACCTGATCGAGACGGTTCGCGGAGAGATCGCGGAGTTGGCCGCCAAGCGGCCGAAGCTTCGTGGCGTCTCGCACCAGTGGGCGGCGGTCGTCGCGTTCGTCGCGGGTGCCGTACTCGTCTGGACCGCCCCGAGCGGACGCGCCACCACCGTCGCTGTCGTCTACGCCGTCTCGATGGTCGGCCTCTTCGCCGTCAGCGCGGTCTACCACCGCATCACCTGGCGGCCGAACGTGCGCCGCTGGATGCGCCGGCTCGACCACTCGATGATCTACGTCTTCATGGCCGGCAGCGCGACCCCCGTCGCGCTGCTCGTCGTCGGCGGCACGCTCGGAACTGTGCTGCTGTGCGTCGCCTGGGGCGGCGCGGCGCTCGGCGTCGCGCTCAACCTCGCCTGGATCGACGCGCCGAGAATGCTGAAGGCGATGGGCTATGTCGCGCTCGGCTGGGTCGGCATCATCGCGCTGCCGAAGATCGTTTCAGTGCTCGGACTCGTGCCGACGCTGCTGTTCGTCGTCGGCGGCCTCTTCTACACGGCCGGGGCGATCATCTACGCCAAGCGCCGGCCCGACCCAGTCCCGAGAATCTTCGGCTACCACGAGGTCTTCCACGCCCTCGTGATCCTCGCGGCAGCCGCTCACTTTGTCGCCGTCGCGGGTTTCGTCGTGCCGCGCGGCTAGCTGTGCTCGGGGCTGATCAGCTCCAATAGCATCTGGGGAGCTTCAGCTCGAGGATGAGGCGCTGGAGATCCTCATCCTGAGAGTTGATCGCGACAAACGACTCTCTGAGTGCTGGGTCTCTCGTCAGCATCTGTATCTGCACGGGCTCGAGCGCCGCGCTTCGCGCCTCCAGCACCTCTTGCAGTTGCTCGAACGAGGCGGCGAGATTGGCGGGCGGGTTCAGCTCGCTCAGGCTTCTGAGCGCTCTGATCTGAGCGGCTCGACGCGCAGCGGTGTAGGTTCTCGCGCCTTCGATGGTCGTGACGTCCACTCTGACGTTGCTGAGCGCTCTCTCGGCGTTCACGCAGATGGCGGTGGCGTTCTGTCTGAACTCGGCGAGTTCGAGCGCACCTGCCGCAGAGCTGGCGGCGGCGGTGGTCGTCGCCGTCGTCGCTGAGTCCCCGTCCGATCCACCGCACCCGGCGATGGCGACCGCGGCTGCGGCGGTGACCGCAGCCGTCATCCACTTCTTCCCCACGAGATCCCCCTCTCGAATGATGACTGTCGAGACTCTACAGGGAGGTGTGATGTGCGTGGGCGGAAGCTGTCAGGCGTCGAGCCCGAGGCGGTGGGCGACGGCGGCCGCCTGGGTGCGGGAGCGGACGTCGAGCTTGGCGAGGATCCGCGAGACGTGGACGCTCGCGGTCTTCTCGGCCATGAACAGCTCGCCGCCGATCTCGCGGTTGGTCGCGCCGGCAGCGACCAGCGCCAGCACCTGACGCTCGCGCGGGGTGAGGCCGAAGGGGTCGTCGGCTGCTGCTGCGGCGTCGTCGCGCAGTGAGGCGTCTGCGGGAAGGCCGTCGTCGTTCGCGCCGGCGGCGGGATCGAGGTCAAGCGTCAATCGCGCTCGCGCAGCCAGCGCCTCGACCTCGCCGTGGAGCCATTCCGCTCCCAACGCGCGGGTGATCTCGCACGCGGCGCGGACGGCCGCGGTGGCCTGCTCGCGCGTGTCGGCGGCGGAGCCGTCGCCTGACAGCAACGCCTCCGCCTGCCGCCAGCGCGCGTACGCGACCAGGTACGGCCGCTCCAGCTCCTCCCAGGCGGCAGCGGCCTCGTCCCACAGCACCGGATCGTCCTCGGCGCGGGCGCGGGCTTCTTCGGCGCGTGCGACGGCCAGCTCGGCGACCAGCGGGGCGCGCTCCAGCTCGGCGCCGGCTTCGACGCGCGCGAGGAGCAGTTCGCTGCGCAGACGTGCCTCGCGTTCGGCGTCGTGGTCGTCGCGGTCGCGGGCGCGCTGGGCGGCATCCGCCTCAACGCGCATGCCGACCGACGAAACGCCGGTCACCTGCGTGATGTCGTCGGAGCAGAACTCGATCCGGTCGAGCGCGTCGTCGACCGCCGCGCGGGCGGCGATCAGATCCCCGCTGCGCCGTTCCAGCTCGGCCTTCAACGCCCCCAGCGGGCCGAGGAACTGCGGCTCGGTCGAGTCGCGCGCCTGGCGCGCCATCGCGTCCAGCTCCCCACGCGCCAGCTCGTGGTCGCCGCGGCCGAGCGCCAGCTCCGCCCTGCGCAGGTGGCGGTGCATCAGCGTCGTGCCGTAGTGGCGGCGGTCGAGCCCCGCGAGGTCGCGCGCGGCGGCGTCCCATTCGCCGACCGCGACCGCGTACTCGGCCGAGTCGAGCAGCAGCCAGTCCATCTGCCGACCCAATCTCGTCAGCTCCTCGCGGCCTCTGCGCGCCGTCTCGAGCGCCTCGCGCGTGCGGCCGGTCGCGTGCAGGATGTCGGCGAGGTTGCCGTACGAGGTGCCGATCTCGTCGAGCAGGCCGTGGTCGCGCGCCGTCGCCAGCGCCTCGCGCAGTCTCGCCTCGCCGGCCTCCGCGTCGCCCAGCCCGACCAAAGAGATTCCGAGCGCGTTGCGCAGCCGGCTGGCGATCGCGTGATCGCCCATCTCGTCCGCGAGCGCCAAGGTCTGCTCGGCCAGCTCGAGCGCCTCGCGGAAGCGCGACTGCAGCATCCGCACACGCGCCTTCGCGGCCAGCAGCGCGACCCGCTCGGCCGTGCGCTCCTCCGGCTCCAGCAGCGCCAGCGCGCGGTCGATCGTCGCGATCGCCTCCTCCGGCCGGTTCAGATGCCATTGCGCCCGCTGCAGCCGCTCCAGCAGCGACGCGACCAAGCGCGGCTGCTCGCGCTCGTCGACGAGCGACAGCGCCTTGCGCAGCAGCGCCTCCTGACGCTGGTAGTCGCCCTCGCAGTCGGCCGCGTGCTGTGCCGCCCTCCGCAGCAGCGCGATCTGGTCCACGCCAGGAGGCCGCTGCTGCTCCGGCACCTGCTCCCAGAACTCCAGCGCTCGCTCCAGCAGCGTCGCCGCCTCGCCGATCGCATTGACGCGCTCGGCGGCGTCGGCAGCTCGCACCGTCGCTGCAAGCGCGGCCGCGTGGTCGCCCGTGTGGTGCCAGTGGTGGGCGACCTGCGCGGTCAGGTGCGCGTCGGGGCAGCTCTCGGTCGCGATCCGCTCCTCCAACGCCCGTGCGAGCGTGCGGTGCATCTCGGTCCGCTCGCCCGGCAGCAGGTCGTCGAGCAGCACCTCGCGCAGCAGCGCATGCCGGAAGCGGTAGCGGTCGTCCTCGTCGGCGATGACGATGCTGCTCGCGACCGCCTCGCGCAGCGCGTCGCGCAGCACGCGCTGGTCGAGCGCGCTTGTCGCGATCAGCAGCTCGTGATCCATCGGCTGGCCGATCAGCAGCCGCAGCAGCTCCTGCGCCTCCGGCGACAGCTTCTCGATCCGCAGCATCAGCGCGTCGCGCAGCGTCGGCGGGAGGCTGCCGCGGCCGTCGAGCCCGGCGGCGAGGATCTCCTCGGTGAACAGCGGGTTGCCCTCGCTGCGCACGAGCACGCGCTCGACCAGGCCGGCGTCCGGCGCCGAGCCGAGGATCTCGCCGAGCTGCTCGGCCAGCTCCGTGCGCGTGAACGGGTGCAGTTCCAGGCGGCGGGTGCGCGGATCGCGCTCCAGCTCGGCCAGCAGCGGGCGCAGCGGGTGGCGGCGGTGCAGCTCGTCGGATCGATACGTCGCGACGACCGCGACCCGCTCGCTGCAGAGCGTGCGCGCGAGGAACGTGAGGAAGCCGCGTGTCGAGCGGTCGGCCCAGTGCAGGTCCTCGATCGCCAGCAGCACCGGTTGCTCCTCGCCAAGGCGGTCGAGCAGCTCCAGCAGCGCCTCGAACAGGCGGCCCTGGATGGCGGCGTCGGCGGCCGCAGGCGGCGCGCCGGCGCTGGTCCCACCTCCGCCGAGTGTCGGCAGGATCGACGCCAGCTCGGCGCGCAGCGGCGCCGGCAGCGCGTCGAGGGCAGGGTCACCGTCGCGCACGAGCGGGCGCAGTGCCCCGACGAGCGGCGCATACGGCAGCTCGCTCTCGCCGAGGTCGACGCAGTCGCCGCTCAGCACGCGGATGCCGTCGGCGCGCGCGCCGCGCGCCAGCTCGCCGACCAGCCGGGACTTGCCGACACCGGACTCGCCGGCGACGAAGGCCAGTGACGGCTTGCGAACCGCCGCATCGTGCAGGACCGCCTCCAGCTCCGCCAGCTGGGCCGAGCGCCCGACGAGCCGCGCACTGGTCATCCGTGTCGTCGTCGTTGCTGCCATCGCCGCACTCCATGGTGGCACGCCAACCGGGCCTCCGCACGGCTTCGCTAGGGTCCCTAACAAGGCGTGAACGAGATCTCCGGCCCGCAGACCACCGTGCGCGACTGGCTCGCGCGGCGCAGCTACCGCGCTGAGCAGTTCCCGTTGGAGCGGCTCGTCGAGCTGCGCGCGGGCGCGCGAGGTGCTGAGGACGACGTGCCGAGCGTGACCGTCGTGCTGCCGGCGCGCGAGGTCGCGGCGACGATCGGTCCGATCCTCGCGGCGCTGGAGCCGTTGCGGGCCGCCGGCGTGATCGACGAGCTTGTCGTGATCGACGCCGCCTCCGCCGACGGCACCGCCGAGACCGCGCGCGCGGGCGGCGCGCGCGTCGTGCAGGAGTCGGAGGTGCTGGCCGAGCACGGCCCGGCGCGCGGCAAGGGCGACGCATTGTGGCGCTCGCTTGCTGTCACCAGAGGCGAGATCGTGGTCTTCCTCGACTCCGACACGGAGGGCTTCGACGATCGCTTCCTGCGCGGGCTGCTCGGGCCGCTGCTGGCGGAGCCGGAGGTCGCGTTCGTCAAGGGCGCCTTCCGGCGGCCGTTCAAGCTCGGCGACACGACCGTGCCCGACGGCGGCGGTCGCGTGACCGAGCTGGTCGCTCGCCCGCTGCTCAACCTGCACGTGCCTGAGCTGGCCGGCTTCGTGCAGCCGCTCGCGGGCGAGTTCGCCGGCCGTCGCGCGCTGCTGGAGCAGCTGTCGTTCCCGGTCGGCTACGGGGTCGAGATCGCGACGTTGATCGACTCCTACCGCCTCGTCGGCCTCGACGCGCTCGCGCAGGTCGACCTCGGTGAGCGTCAGAACCGCCACCAGTCGCTGCGGGCCCTCAGTTCGATGGCCTACGCGGTGATGGTTGCGGCGGAGCGGCGGATTGCGGGAAGGGACGGGGCGGCTGCCGCCCGCGAGCCCGGGCCTCTGCTGCTGCCGTTCGGCGGCGACCTGGAGGTGAGGGAGGTCGCGATGGACGAGCGGCCTGCGCTGCTGCGGTTGCGGCGCGACAGCGCGGCCTGAACGACCGTTGATTCGACCGACGATTGAGCGGGCAATTCAGTTGTCGGTAGAATGCCGCAATGAAAATCGGGGTGATGGTTCCGAGCACGTTTCCGAATCCGGCCTACCGTGCGATCTGGCCGATGGAGGAGCTGATGCGGCGCGGCCATGACGTCCGCTTTCTCGAGACGCCGTACGGCAGCGAGCTGCCGTCAGTGGAGCGGTTTGCGGATCGCGACGTCGTCTACATGTGGCAGATGTTCGTCACGAACGTGCGCGCGTACGTGAAGGCGTTGCAGGAGGCCGGCGTCGCGGTGATATGGGATAGCGACGACGACGTCAGCGCTGTGCCGAAGGGGGCCGTCAACTACAGAGCGGTCGGCGGGATGCAGGGCCAGCGCGTCTGGCGTGAGATGCAGACGATGGTGCGGACCGTTGATGCCGTCACGACCACCGGCGAGGCGCTCGCCGCGAAGTTCCGCACGACCGGGCAGCCCGAGGTGCACACGATCGAGAACTTCCTCCCGGATGTCGGGCGGCAGGGCTCGACGTCGCGGGGCGACGTCGTGGTCGGTTGGGTCGCTGCTGGCGAGCACTCCACCGACGCGGCGGCGATCGGTTTGCGCGAGACGTTGGCGCGGATGCTCGACGCGCATCCCGGGCTTCGGTTCGAGACCGTCGGCGTGGCGCTCGACCTCAGAACCCCGCAATACCATCGCATCGGGATCGTTGCGATCACCGAGCTGCGCGGTTGCATCGAGCGCTGGGACATTGGCATCGCGCCGCTTGCCGACACCCAGTTCAACCGCGCGCGCTCGAACGTGAAGCTGAAGGAGTACGCCGCCGTCGGGGTGCCATGGCTGGCGTCGCCGATAGGGCCGTACGCGGGCCTTGGCGAGGAGCAGGGCGGGCGGCTGGTCGGCGATGGCGAGTGGTTCGATGCGATCGTCGACCTCGCCGGCGACCGAAAGGCGCGCAAGAAGCTCGGCGCGAAGGCGTACAAGTGGGCGAAGACGCAGACGATCGCGAAGAACGCGGATCAGTGGGAGCGGGTGCTGGAGCGCGCGATCGAGGTGCGCCGGCTCGCCTCTGAGCGCCCGCGCGCCACCGTATGAAAGCTGGGCGGGTTGGGCGGTCCTGTCGACTGCACCATCCGTCCAGCGGGAGCGGCCACGCCCGCGCGATCGGACATTCGGCCCCGTAGTTGAGGTCCGTCCGCATACTCAGATCAATTTTTCTGGTTGTTAGGTTGTTTCCCATGGGCAGCCTGGCGACCGTGAACGGACTCAAAGCGATCGTGATCGCCGGGCTCGCGGCTGCCGCTGTCGGCATAGGTCTCGGCGGCGGGGCCGCGCAAGCGGACGACGGGACGGATGCCGCGCTCGCCTGGCTCGTCGCGCAGCAAGACGCCAGAAGCGGGCTCGTGCGCTCGTTCGCGATCCCCGCCGACGACCCCGACAGAGCGCTCGCGCCGCTCTCCTTCACCTACGACGACGCGCTCGCGGCGCTCGCCTTCACCGCCGCTGGAGACACGAGACGGGCCGCGCAGGTGCTCGGTGGCCTCGCCGACCTGCAGGCCGTCGACGGCTCGCTGCCGTTCGCCTATGACACCAGCGCCGGCGTCGTCGCCAGCGAACTGCGCCGCAGCGGCACGATCGCGTGGGCCGGCTACGCCGCCGTCCGTTACGAGCAGGTCACCGGCGACGACAGCTTCCGCGGCTTCGCGGAAGGGATCGCCGACTACCTCGGGACGCTTCAGATCGCCAGCTGGAATGGGTATCCGGCCAGCGACCAGCGCTTCGGCAGCATCCTCGGCGGCCCCGACGTCGAGTGGGCCTCGACCGAGCACAACATCGACGCGTACTTCTTCCTGCGCGATCTCGGCCGCCTGCCGGGCGAGTCGCGCTACACGCCGATGGCCAACGCGGTCGGCGACAGCCTCTGGCTGCACCACTGGGACTTCTGGCGTGAGCGCTTCTTCCAGGGCGTCACGACCAGCTGGCCCGACCCGACTCGCGCGCTCGACCTCTCCTCCTGGGGAGGCCTCTTCTGGCTCGCGCACGGGCGCGGCGACCTCGCGCTGCAGTCGCGCGTCTCGATGGAGGAGTTCCGCGTCGACGGTGCCGCGGTGACGAGATCGACCGGCGCCGACGATTACAACACCGTGTTCGCCGACCCGGGCCCGTTCGCCGGCTACAAGCCGTACCTGCCGGACCCGGGCGTCGAGAGAGCGCCGCACGTCGTCTGGTCCGAGGGCACATGGGGTGCGCTGCTGCTGCGCGCGCGGCTCGGCGAGGACGTCACGGCCGACGTCGCGTCGATGCAGGCGCTGCAGGCGGTCGACTCCGCCGGCGGCTACCTCCAGGTCACCCGCGGCTACCGCCCGCCGCCGTTCGAGTACCACGCCTGGCCGGCCGTCGCCGGGACCGCGTGGGCCGTGATCGTGTTGCGCGATCCGGCAGGTTTCTGGGCGGCGGACTGACGTCCGACAACTCTGCCGACTTGGACAACCCCCTCCTCGCTACGCTCGCCGGCGATGACTGCGATCGAGGGAACTGCCAAGGGGCTGCTGATCGGCGGGGAGTGGACGAGCGGCGGCGGCGAGCTGCTGCGACGCTTCAACCCCGCCCGGCCGAGCGAGCTGGTCGTCGAGCTGGCGGGAGCGACGCCGGCCGACGTGCGCGCCGCCTACGACGCGGCGGCCGAGGCCGCGCCGGGCTGGCGCAGGACGCCGGGCCCGGCCCGTGGGGAGATCCTCTTCAGAGCCGCCGCGCTGCTGGTCGCGCGGGTCGACGCGCTCGGCGAGGAGCTGTCGCGCGAGGAGGGCAAGACGCTCGCCGAGGGCCGCGGCGAGGTCGCGCGCGCGGCACAGATCCTGCGCTGGTTCGCCGGCGAGGCGTCGCAGCCGGTCGGCGACGTGCTGCCGTCCAGCGGCACGAGCACCTTCCTCTGGTCCGAGCGCGTGCCGCTCGGCGTCGTCTCGGTCATCACGCCGTGGAACTTCCCCGTCGCGATCCCGGTCTGGAAGATCGCGCCGGCGATCGCGTTCGGCAACACCGTCGTCTGGAAGCCGTCGGAGCTGACGCCGCTGTGCGCGATCCGCGTCGCCGAGGTGCTGAGCGAGGCCGGGCTGCCGGCTGGCGTGCTCAACCTCGTCCACGGCCTCCCGGGCGCGATCGGCGAGGCCGTCACCGGCGACGAGCGGATCGCGGCGCTGACCTTCACCGGCTCGACCGCGACCGGCCGCGCGATCCAGCAGTCCGTCGTCGGCCGCGGCGTCAAGGTCCAGCTCGAGCTGGGCGGCAAGAACCCGGTCATCGTGCTCGACGACGCCGACCTCGACCAGGCGGTTGAGCTGACGCTGCGCGGCGCGATGATGTCGAGCGGCCAGAAGTGCACCGCCACCAGCCGCGCGCTCGTGCTCCCCGGCATCCGCGACGCCTTCACCGCCCGCCTCGCCGAGCGTGCCGCGGCGCTGCGCGTCGGCGATCCGCTGCTGCCCGACACCAACGTCGGCCCCGTCGTCTCCCAGCCGCAGCAGGAGCGCGTGCTCGGCTACCTCGACGTCGCCGCCGACGAAGGCCACGAGCTGCTCGCGGGCGGCCGCGCGGCGCTTCCCGGCGACGCCGGCTGGTTCGTGCCGCCGACCGTCTATGGCGGCGTCGACCCGGCCTCGCGACTCGGTCAGGAGGAGGTCTTCGGACCAGTCCTCGGCGTGATCCCCGTCGACTCGCTGGAGCAGGCGGTCGCGGTCGCCAACGGCACGCAATACGGGCTGTCGGCGTCGATCTTCACGCGCGACCTCGGCCGCGCCTTCGCCTTCGTGCGCGAGGTCGAGGCCGGAATGGTCCACGTCAACTCCGAGACCGCCGGCGCCGAGCCGCAGGCGCCGTTCGGCGGCACGAAGGCATCCAGCTCCGGCTCGCGCGAGCAGGGCAAGGCGGCCGTCTCGTTCTTCACCGAGACGAAGACCGTCTACCTCGACATGCCGGCGGGGTCATAGCGTCAGCGCAAGTCGTGAAGATCGTGTGAACGGCGGTCAAGCCGGCGCGCGGCAAGCCCGATCTCCCGTGGTGTGATCGTCCTGCTCGCGTCAGCGACCGCCGTGCTCGCGGGCCTGATCGGAACCGTCCTCGTCGTGCGGGTGGCGGTCGCGCGCGCAGGCCGCCGCTACGAGAGCGAGCTGGCGGTCGCGCGCCACGAGGCGGAGCACGACGGGCTCACCGGCGCGCTCGTGCGCGCCGCCTTCGCGCGCGAGCTGGGCACGCGGATCGCCGTCGCCGACCACGCGCATCCGCTCGCGCTGCTGGCGATCGACGTCGACGGCTTCGGGCAGATCAACAAGCTGCGCGGCCACGCGAGCGGCGACCTGCTGCTGATCCAGCTCGTGCGCACCGTCGCGCGCGTCGTCCGCCACGAGGACGTCGTCGGGCGGCTCGGCGGCGACGAGTTCGCCGTGCTCGTGCGCGGCGAGGACCCGCGCGGAGTCGCGCAGCGGATCCTCGACGCGCTGCGCGAGCCGGACGCCGGCGCCGAGCGGCTCGACGTCTCGATCGGGATCGCCAGCGCCCCCGCCGACGGCGCGACCGGCGCGGCGCTGCTGCGGGCGGCCGACGTCGCGATGCGCGGCGCCAAGCGCGCCGGCAAGGGCCGCATCGTCGCGTATGCCGGCGAGACGCTCGCCGATCGCGACGAGCAGGAGGCCCGCCGCGCGCTCGCCGCCGCGATCGAGCGCGGCGGCATCGCGATGGCGGTGCAGCCGATCGTCGACCTGCGCAGCGGCGAGATCCACGCCTACGAGGCGCTCGCTCGCTTCACGCTGCCGGGCGACCTCTCGACCGGCGAGGCGTTCGCGCTCGCCGAGCGCGTCGGGATGCGCGAGCAGCTCGACCTCGCCTGCTTCGAGCGGGCGCTCGCGCTGCTCGGCCAGCGGCCGCGCGGTACGCGGCTGGCGATCAACGTCGCCGGCGCGCTGCTGTCGCAGCAGCAGGCGCTCGGGCTGCTCGCCGCACTGCCCGACGAGCAGGCCCGCGACGTCGTGCTGGAGGTGACCGAGGACGCGCTCGTGCGCGACTACGCCGCGCTGCGACAGGCGGTGGGGCCGCTGCTGGACCGCGGCATGCGGCTCGCCGTCGACGACATGGGCGCCGGCTACGCCGGCCTGCGCCACGCGATCGACCTTCACCCCGCCTACCTCAAGCTCGACCGCGCGCTCGTCCACGGGATCGACCGCGACCCGAAGCGCGCCGCGCTCGTCGACGCGCTGCTGCGCTACGCCGAGCACGCCGGCTCCCACATCGTCGCCGAGGGCGTCGAGACCGACGGCGAGCTGGCGGTGCTGCGCCGGCTCGGCGTGCCGTTCGCGCAGGGATACCTGCTGGCTCGTCCAGCCGCGCCGTGGCCGTCGCTGGCGATCGAGGTCGCCCCCGACGACGACGCCGGCGCGGCCGCCGGGGCGCCCGCGGCGGCGCTCGCGGGCGAGCGGGAGGTCGCGGCGGTCGCACCCGGCGCGACGGCCGAGCAGGCGCATGCGCGCTTCACTGCCGAGCCGTTGCTGGAGGGGCTCGTCGTGCTCGACGACGACCGGCGGGTGCTCGGCCTCGTCACGCGCCGGCGGCTGCTGACGCGCCTCGGCCACCGCTTCGGCTTCGCGCTCTACGGCCAGCGGCCGCTGCTGAGCGTCGCTGACCGCCAGTGCCTGGCGCTCAGCGAGGCGACGCCGTGGCGCGAGCTGGCGGCTCGCGCGATGGCGCGCCCGCCCGACACGCGCCACGACCCGATCCTGCTGCTCGACCCGGCCGGCCGCTTCAGCCGCCACCTGACGATCCGCGCGCTGCTGGAGCGGGCCGCGGGCGGTGAGCGCGTGCCGGTGGCGGCGCCGATCGCGCCGCCGCCCCCGGCGAGGGTCGCGAGCCAGCCGCGGTCCTAGCCGATCTGCTCGATCGTCAGCGTGGCGCCGGCACCGCCGCGCAGGGGGACAGCGGCGACCTGACCGTACAGCTGCAGCTGCAGCTGCGTCCCGGCGCTGAGGGCGACGATCGCCTCGCCGCCGGTCGACGTCTGCGACGTGTTGGGCATGTCCGCGAGCGCGTCGACGGGCGTGCCGTTGACGAGCACGCGGGAGGAGGTGATCTGCGAGCTCTGGAAGCGCACCACGTACGCGACCCGGTAGGTGCCGGAGCTCGTGACGGTGAAGGTGTCGTCGGAACCGTTGACGGCGACCCCTCTGAGCGCCTGCGCGCTCGGCAGCGGGACTGCGGAGCCGCCGAGCATGACCGCGACCACGGAACTGGCCGTGTTCGCGGCGTAGCCCCAGCTGGCCAGGCCGCTGCCGACGCCGTCTCTGCCGGTCGGGCCCTGCGGTCCGGTCGGCCCCTGCGGGCCCTCTTCGCCCTGCGGACCGCGCTCGCCGACGAGGCCGCGCTCCCCGGGGTCGCCCTTCGCGCCTGCTGCGCCCGCCGCGCCGGCCGGACCGACAGGACCAGCCGGACCCGCGGGCCCAGCCAGGCCCGCCGCGCCGGAGCCGCCGCCCGCCGCGAGCCGCTGCCGCAGCTGCGTCGAGAGGTGCCGCTCGGCGACCGCGCCGTTCGCGATCGCGGCGGCGCCGACCGCGCCTCGTTTGAGGTCGCGACCGGTCAGCGAGCCCTGCGCCACCTCGCGCGTGCCGACGGCGTTCCTTCTCAGCTTGGCACCGGCGACCGAGCTGTCGCGGATGTCGGCGCCGTTGATCTGCGTCGCCGCGACGGCGGTGCCGCCGAGCGCGGCGAAGACGGCGATCGTCGACATGACGTTCGCGTAGGAGAGCGTGGGGATGCGCAACTGGAGTCCTTTCCGGCGGGGCACGAGCAGGGACGGCCACGACCGCCGCCCCACGGACTCAGTTCGCCGCGCGCATCCGCGGCCCTGCTGGCGTGTCAGCGCTCAGCCGACGGTGTCGGTCGACGTGCTGTCGACGAGCGAGTCGGCGGTGATGCCGGCGTCGAGGTTCTCGAAGAAGTCGTTGGCGATCGGCGCCGCCACCTCGCCGCCGGCGACCCCGTCCTCGACCAGCACGGCGACCGCCACGTCATCGCGATAGGCGATGAACCAGGCGTGCGTCGGCAGCGGGTCGCCGCTGCCGTACTCGGCCGTGCCGCTCTTGCCGTGCGGCTCGCCGGACAGGAATGCGAGCGCCGTGCCGGTGCCAGAGGTGACGACCTCGCGCGTGAGGTCGCGCAGCTGCTCGGTGATCGCGGGATCGAGCGGCGTGCCGTCGACTCTCGGGTCGTCGGCGGCCAGCCGCGGCGGGCGCCAGCTGCCGTCGGCGACCGTCGCGATCACCCCGGCCATGCCGAGCGGGCTCGCGAGGATCTTGTCCTGGCCGATCATCGCCGCCGCGGTCGCCGTGAGGTCTCTCGGCTCCGGCACCTGACCGCCGTAGGCCGGCACCGGCAGGTCAAATCTGGCGCCGAGGCCGAATGCTCTGCCGGCCTCGGGCAGCGCGCCCTCGCTCAGTCTCGACGCGAGGCCGACGAAGGCGGTGTTGCACGACTCGGCGAAGGCGCTCGAGAACGGCTCCTCGCCACCGCCGCCGCCCTCGAAGTTCTTGAACTCGCGGCCGCCGACGTCGATCGTCGTCGGGCAGTCGACGGTCGTGTCCGGTCTCACGATCCCGGCGCTCAGCAGCGCGTCGGTCGTGACGACCTTGAAGGTCGAGCCGGGCGGGTACTGGCCGTCGAAGGCGCGGTTGAAGGAGTCGTCGATCGGTCGGTTCGCCGCCGCGAGGATGTCGCCGCTGCTGGGCTGCACCGCGACCAGCGCCGCTCTTCTCTCCTCGTCGTCGCCCAGCGCCTCGTCGAGCGCCTGCTCGGCGGCGGCCTGCACGTCGGCGTCGAGGGTCGTGCGCACGTCGGTCGCTCTCTCGCCGCTCGCTCTCTCGAGCGTCTCCTGCGGGCTGCCGTCTCTGCCGCGGATCACGATCTCACGGCTGGCGGTGCCGGCCAGCTCTCTCTCGAACGCCGCCTCCAAGCCCCACTGACCACCGGCGTCGCCGACGGCGTAGGCCGGCCCGAGTCTTCTCAGCTGCTCGGCCGACAGCTCGCGCACGTCGCCGAGCAGCGCGCGGCCGAAGCCGCGCGCCGGCGCCAGCTGCGCGGTCGCGTCGAGCACTCTGGCGCCGGGGATCGCGACGATCTCCGCCTCCAGCGGCGCGTAGTCCTCCGGGCGCAGCGAGATCGCCTCGACGAACTGCGCTCTGCCGCCGTTCTCGATCGCGCGCTGGAACGGTCTCGGGTCGATCTCGACGGCGTCGGCGATCGCCTGCGCGGTCGCGGCCGGGTCGCTGATCTCGCCGGCGATCACGCCGACGCGCTTGACCGGCCGCTCCTCGACGAGCGCGAAGCCGTTGCGGTCGAGCAGTCTGCCGCGCGCCTGTGCCGCGCGGACGGTGCCCAGGCGCGTGCCGGCGCGCAGCCGCGGGTGCACGACCGTCGGCGCCCAGTCGACGACCCAGCCGTCTCTCGGCGCGTCGCGCAGCTTGACCGTCGTCGTGTAGGAGAAGTCGCCGATCACCGGCACGTCCCACGTCAGCCGCACTCTCGCGGTCGCGCGGTCGCCCTGCTCGCTGACGTCGCCGACGCGCTCGGCTCTCACGCTCGCGTCGTCGAGCCCGGCGCGGTTGGCTCTGAGGCCGGCGGCCGCGTTGGCGGGCGCGTCGGTCGTTCTCGCCGCGGTCGCGTCGTCGCCTCTGCTCCAATCCGCGAGGAAGGCGTCGAGGCGGTTGGTCGGCGTGTCGTCGCGGCCGCCCGTGATCAGCACGACCGCGGTCAGCGCGAGGATCACGACGACGCCCAGCCCGAGCGCGGAGAGCGCGATGATGCGGGCGCGCGGCGAGGTCGGCTGCGGTCTGCGCGGGCGCACCGGCGGTCGCGGCGGGCTGTGCGGAAGCGCCCGGCGCGCCGGTCTCGCTCTTCTGATCGGACGGTCGGCCACGCCAGCAGGCTAGCGGTCAGTCCCTGCAAAGGCGGGCATCGGCGCCCAGCCGCCGCACGCCGGCTCCCATCCGCGGCGCCCCGGCGCTCGGGCATGTGGCGCCATGCGCGGCGCCCCGGCGCTCGTGTCCGCCGCGTCCAGCTCGGCTCAGCCGCCGAGCGCCTCCTGCAGGCTCGCAAGCTGCTCGCGCACCTCCGCCAGTTCGCGTTCGAGCTGGGCGATCCGCTCGCCGCCGCCGCGCAGTTCCGCCACGTCGCGCTCCAGCCGCGCGAGCCGGTCGCCGCTGACGCGCAGGTCGGCGACCTCGCGCTCCAGTCTCACGAGCCGGCCCGCGGCGTCCGGGACCGGGATCGGGGCGGGGGCGGCGGGCGCGGGGCTCGCGGCCGCCGCGGGGCCGGCGGCGGGCGCGGCGGCCGCGGGAAC